>NZ_JAHENT010000001.1 GCF_018609725.1 Methanohalobium sp.
TTAAAGGATTTCTCAGGTTTGTAAGTCCAAGAACTAATATTATTTGTTTTGCATTTAGGACATTTGCCCTTCATCAAAACCACCCATGTTCTTTGGCTACAATTGCTAGCCTATGCTTCCAATCTTCCCCGTTATCTAGGTATCCATTCTCTCTAGTTTTCTTCATGGTTGATATCCTCACTTTCTACCGTATAGCTACCTGCTGACATAACTGCTTGAGGTTTGTATTCACTGAATACTGCTTTAGCATCATCAAGAACTTTCGATGTAACTAGAATATTTGGATAGCTGTATTCTACTAAGGCATCTTCATCTAACTTCTTTCCTTCTCCATTGATCCATTCTCCTAGTTCTGTATCGATATGGGTAAAGAGTCCATCAGGACCGGCAGAAGTATCATAAGGCACTCTAGCATAAAGCCTGATGCCTTCGCTTTCGCTTTCATAGGTCAATACGACTATGCCACTAGCTACATCTACTACTGAATGGGTCCTAACTATACCTTCTACTAGTTCTGCATCGCATGGGATATCTGTATGTCGTTTCATTGTTCTATTCCTTTTAACCCTCTTTGAGCTACCCATTCCTTAATGCGTTTCTCACTGCCCCAGGCACCCCCAGGACATTCATTATAGAGCCATATTACCCAATCCTGCATATGATCCTGATTCTTACTATCTGCCCTACCAAATGCTTCTACTAGGTTATTGGCTAAAACGGCAGTAAGAAAGTCTCCGGGATGCCTGCCTTCTTCGACATATTTTCTAGCCGGTTCTTGCATGTGTTCTGGTAGTCTACTGTAGTCTGTCATTGTGCTAGTGTTCTGGGGTTGTCTTTGAAGTGAATAACATCGCATGCGGGATTACCACATACGTATGCTTTCGCTTTTCCACTTATCTGGGTTGTTAGTTGCGTTACGATACTTTCCGCTTTGTAACTGCATTGTGGGCATTTTGCTTTCATTATTTCCTTTCGCATGCGTGTATGGCTACTAAGGCAGGCTCAGGGGATACTACCAACATATCCAGAAGATACCGGCTATTCTCAACCCCTGAGATTAGGCAGGCACAGACTGGTTTTGCTTCCCCGTATGATTGGGCTTCGCAAAATCGATGCGATAGCCCTAAATAGGGACTAAGGGGCAAAATCGGCAGTCTGCCATCATGCCCTGAGCTTACGTCAAAGGCACCCTACAAAGGGCCTTCCCACATGCGATATGAGAAACCCAGGGATAATAAATGTATCTTAAGAAAAATGGTAGTTTAGCTGGCTACCTACTGAACTTCTACATCATAGGACCGTTCAAAGGTGTTAACTTCCCCATCTGCATGGATACGGCAGGTAACACCACTCAGGCTTTCCCCTGCATCTGCCAGGGCAGCTAGGAGCCTACTGCTGGACGTAAGCAGGTAGTATTCTTCTCCATCCTCCAGGGCATCATTCCCCATTGTCTCAGGCTCACTGCCCTGCTGAGAGCCCACATATTCGACAGGGAAGCGAACTGCATCCCCTGCCTCTGTTTCGATTTCTTCGCCTTCATCCTGAAAGCGGAAATCGGTCCATTCCCCATCCCCGATTGTCGAAGCAGCGACAAAATCTCGATCCTCAGTAAGGTTGTCTCTCCATCCCATTGTTCTAATAATCGATGTTTTCTGCTGCTACTTTTGCCATGTGTCGAAGCTCAGTAGTCGTAATGTTGTTTTCAGACTCCCCGATAGCTTCTTCTGGAGTATCGAATACAAATCGAAGGAACTGCATAACTTCTTCTTTTTCAAGTTTCTCTACCACTGAATCCGTATCTTCTGCCCTAACTGCTAGGGTAGCTCCAGAAAGGGCAGAAGCAGGAACATCCTCAGGGATGTTCTCAAGTGTTTCTTTCAGTTCACTCATTGGCTATCTGTCGGGGAACCCTCCCCGACATTCATAGAGAAAACTGGAGTAGTATTTATATCTTTTTACCGGATGTATGCATATTCATAACTGTCACTAATTAGCTTCCCTTCTATTGAAATCCATTTGGACCATAATCAGATACCAGATGAAGATGATCATAGCTAAGTAGAAGGCTAGTGAAATTGAGCTAACTAATAGAGCAAATGTGAATATGATGAAGATAATGCTAAGTCCTGCCCAAATAGAGATTAATAGCGTAAAGACAGTTCCTAAGACAGTAGCTACAAAAATCCAGTGGAATGGTTGACCTAATCCATCTTGGAAAGAACCCACAAAAGCAATTATCCACATGGGGGCAGGCAAATGTTGAATATTCTCCATGCCAACATTTGCTACATATACAGTAGTATTATCGGTTAAACCTGAATACTCTGCATAGAGGGTAGTAGATGCATTTACATCCCCACTGAATAAAGTTCCATCGATGGGCTCTACTATAGTTGTATTATTTGAAGTTACCACTGCCGTATCTAAGACACTTTTTCCTTTGATATCATGGGCAGGCATGTAGTATAATACATCATATGTAGCGTTACTTTTGGGCTTCATATGGCTAGGGGCATCTAACACTATCCATCTAACTGGGGCTAGTGTATAATTCTTAGTTTCATCTGCTATGATTAATGAATTATTATCGTATCTAGTGTTATAGTCTTTAGCTTTAATAGTGATATCGTAATTTCCTTCAATAATTTCAAGTGTATAGTATCCGCTTTTATTTGTAGTAGTCTTTTCGTAATATGTCCCATTGAAAATGATAACTGCATTAGTAACATCTTTACCTAAGGTATCAGTAATATATCCATTAATCGTATATTGGGCTTCCCCAGGCAATAAGTAGAAATCAATTGTTCTATCATTAGTGATAGAAGTATCATTTTTCCATTTAGTAATATATCCATCTTTCTTAGCATATGTGTTATAAGTTCCTTCTAATACTTCAATCGAATAAGTCCCATCTGCATCAGTGATATCAGTATAAGGCCCTATACCCACTTCTGCCCCAGTAACAGGATCATCCCCTGTCTGAGATTCAGTTAATACCTCTCCTATCACTGTATGCACGTTATCAGTATCATTCCCAGGGGATTCATTTAAGATGAAATCTACCTGGGTATCACCTTCAACAATAGCAGTGGTACTATTAGATTCATATCCCTCTTTGAATGCTTTAAGTTCGTATGTTCCATTATCTAAATTCACTGCATAGTATCCAGATGCATTAGTGGTAACAGTTAGCTGATTGTCTATAATTACGGTAGCCCCTTCGATGGCAGAAAGATTAGTATCAGTTACATATCCATAAAGGGTTTTATTTCCTACTTTTTCCCCTGTCGATCCTTCCTGCTTATCTAGATAGAAGTCTTTTTGTGTATTTCCATCAACCACTAAATTAGAAAAGAATTTAGAATCATATCCTGTCTTACTTACTGTAGTTTCATATGTTCCATTAACTAGTCCAATCTGATAATATCCAGATTCATTAGTATAGGTTTGATAGTTCCCTACTTTTATTTGAGCATAGCTTAAGGCTTCTCCAGTATCATTATCATACACATACCCAGTTAAGTTTACGTTTGTCTGTGGCGTTATAGTAAAGTTAATCTGTGTATCAGATGATATAATTGTATCATTCTTATAGGTGGCTTCATAATCTTCTTTATATGCACGAATATAATCATAATCATTAGCTGGAATGCTAAACTCATAGTAGCCTGCAATATCTGTCTGAGTAAAGTATCCTTCAATGTAAGGGATACCACCTTCTGTATCTTCTTCTAGATATGCATGAATAGTAGCATTAGGCACCCTTTTCCCACTGATGCTATCCGTAACAAAGCCATAAACGGTATAATTAGCAATATGTAGAACTGCATTTACTGTCGTATTAGATTCAATGGTAATATCTTCTTTATAAACAGGAACATGATTAGGCTTCTTGAAGTAGATATTATATTTACCTTCTTGCACTGTTAGTTCATAATTACCTAATGAATCTGTAAAGGTTCTATAGTCGGGAGTATCGCTATGTGGATCATCATTCAAGTCATAAACTTCTACAGTAGCATTCTCTATAGCATCATATGTCTGGTTTACCACTGTCCCATTTAGGGTATGGCTATCTTTTGTAGAGCTTATAGTAACATTAGGAGAATTAATCAAATATGTAGTAGGCTCAGAACTACCAAAACCTGCATTATCGCTTTCAATACTACCATTCTCAATATAAAATCTCCTATGGTTTCCAGTACTATCTACAACATAACCCAAACCATTCTCAGAAACATCTACATAGCGAACATTATTACTGATAACATTTGTTTCATAGTTAAATGTCCCATCAGCTAATCCCCCTGAAATTTTTCCATCTAATTGCCCTATTACCCATCTATTCCCATAATCTGCCCCAGTAAGAACACTAAAGCCTAAATTAGTAGTGCCTATAGTCCATTGAGAACTGCCGGTAGCATTATATTTTACAAAATACGGATTGCCGCCTTTATTTCCTCCTAAATATACAGCATTCCCCGTTTCATTTGTAAACCCACCAAATATTTCAGTATCATTCTCTAAGAAGTGGGTAGGGGTTCCATCATCTACACTAGCCCTATACACCCAGGAATATTGTCCTGAGCTACTGATAGATTCAGTATCTTCCCTGATATAGAGATACTGATCAGTATTACTAGCAGGATCAGGCACAATAACCTGCATGGGGGAGGTTTCAACCCCATCTTTAGTTAGGGCATTACGTTTAGCCCATACGTAACTGCCCATGTTATCTGTATCTACTTTCATGATATGTCCCCCTTCTCCCTCAAAGGGATAGCCTGTCACATAGAGATATCCTGCCTGGTACTCCATATCTTGAATCTTCTCAGCATACTGTAGCAGAGTGCTAGAATCATGTAAATCAAAGACAGTAGAATACTCATAAGTACCCACTTCTGTCGTAAGATTTCCAGCTATTTCTTTGATGTATGTTTCTGGGGGACTATCGGTTTTGTTTTCAGTATAAGCTACATAGATATTACCATCAGGCACTACCTCTAAGGTAGTATAATCGATATTATCTGCATAGGTAAGTGTATAGTGATTTACAATCCTACCACTATCCATATCTCTTTGCTCTATAGTCGTATTATTAAGTGCATAAATATACTCTAAACTGGTATCTCCGATAGTAGTTAAAGGAACATCCTTTGTAGTATCAGATGTTATATTTACATCTTCTATATAATATGGCTCATATCCTTCTTTGAAATAATATACATTGTATGTATCTGCTTCTATTTCTACACTATAGTTCCCCTGGGCATCTGTAGTAGTTGTATAGACAGGATCATCATTATCATTAGGAGAAGTATCATTGTAATATACTTCTACCGAAACACCTTCAACCCCACTAAGAGAATGGGTAACTGTCCCATTGAGCCATACCTTCCCTGCTTTTTCCTTTGTTTCAAATGTATCAGTAGTACTAGAACTGCTAGCTACTGCTATATCTAAAGGTGGATCGATATCTACCTTTTGAACATTTGATAGCCCATAGTTGTAATATGTACTACCATCTTCTAAATCATAAACTTCAATGCTTCCATCATCATTTAATGCGGCATAAGCTATCTGATTCTCTGCATCAATAGCCATATCTTCAACCCATCCATTAACAGTTCTATTATTCAGGATATTTCCACCAGTATCATATTCATGGATTTCACCTTCTCCACCCACATAGATATTACCTGTAGCATCATCTACCCCTAGCCCATGTCCTGTAGTAGGTGGGTTTAAACTCCATTGTGAGCTACCTGTAGTAGCATCTAATGCATCAATTCCATTACTAGCTCCATCCCGTAAAACAATAACATCCCCAGAGACAGGATTATAATCTATATGATGAACATCATAATTAGTATTTGTAGTTGTTACCTGAGAACCATTTGATTTGTATCTAAAGATAATATCCCCCAGTTCTCCCCCTGAATAGTAGTAAGGGGCATCTTCATGGGCTTCTACTACAATATTCCCACTATGTGATCCTGTATCACTCCATATTAAACTACCAGTCTGATTATATGCAAAGGTTCCACCCCCACTATGTAAGCCCACTAGGACATAGCCATTACTAGCATCTACATCAATCGTAAAGATATCTTCGCTAAAGCTTTGGGTCCATAGGCTATTACCGTTAGAATCGTATGCTTCTAGGGTAGTATCCCCTGATTTTACATAAATTTGGCTATTATTACCATCGATAGCACTAGCCCCATCATACGTTAAGCTATGACTTTTAGAAAAGATGGTATCCCCAGGGGCAGCTAGGGCTATGCCTGATGTTATACCTATTACGCACAATACTACCAAACCGATTTGGATTATGTTTTTGTGTTTCATTGTTATCACCCAATCCATAGGATTTCAACCACTATCATGATGAATTTACTAAATTCATACATGATAAGGATCAATGGGATAAGTGAGATAGTAGCTACAAACCCATTACCTGCCGCTATGATACTACTATACGATACTAATAACCAGTGGAATAATCCGATAAAGAAACTAACTACATCGAAGATAGCCCCAAACGTATTAGTCAAAATCGTGATAAATGTCCCAAAGCCCCAAACGAAAATATGAGCTAGATATCTTAACTGTCCCACAATTCCCCCATAGTCCCCACTATCAATATAGACCCATGTAATTTTTTCTGCATCAGATGTATATTCTCCCTTAATCTCATTCCCCTGCCCATCTGCTAGATGATATTCACTACCAGGAGAGACAGTAGTATTAGCTAATACATTCCCACTTTTATCATCCATCCTAATTTCCCAGGTAGTATTAGCCGTTTCTTCTACCATTACTAAATCAAAATCGGCAAATGGCTTAAAGTAGTTACCTACATAAGGATCACTCGCATTTACATAGCCGCTATCTGCTTCTGTAGGAGTGCCTGGGAAATCCCCCGCAAAATCAAATCGATCAGTAGTCATATTAAACTCTGGGATATCATCTGTAGTAACATCTGCATCAACAAAGCCTAGCCCTGGAATGATGAAAGTCATAAGGATAATTGCTAGAAGCATGCCTATCAATATCGAAACATCGAAGCGTGTAATATTCATTGTGAATCCCCCATAAAGTTGTCATACGTGATAAAGGCAGTTCCCAAGATTAGCAGGATCAACCAGAGATATAATGCATTGTTATAGAAATTTAAAGTACTTTCACTGCCGATATATACAAAAGTCATATAGCTACCCATAAGTCCCATTGTGCCATTTTTACTAAACATGCCTATAATACCCATTAACAATATCATCAGCAGTAAGAACACATGGATATTAGTGAATAGGGCAAAATCCCAAATCATGAGCTTATACCTCTTTGTGGGCTATAAAGTAGTCCTAAGACAATACTCAATAATAGCAATATAATACCTATGGCTATTGTAAACCAAACCCACATAAAGCTAAGGTCAAACGCTACTACTGCTATGAATCCAAAGATGGCTATACTAAGGCCCAAAAGCCCTGGGGCAGAGTTTACAACCATGCTTATCACTCCTATTAAACCATAAAAGACTATCAATAAAATACTTAATTGTGTCGAAAGATAGCTAGGAGAGACTATCGAAACAGGGGCTTCTTCTGTAGTGGTTGTAGTGGTAGTAGTTTCGGTAGTTTCTTCTGGTAAGGCAATTTCTACACTATCAAGCGATGGAGTAATACTTATATCAGAAGTGGATAGAGAAATATCTAGCCAATAGATATTCCCTTCATCAGTATAACCCTCAAGTGTATCCAAGATATACGTATTAGTCCCATCTGCTATTGACAGGCTTACCATATTATCGGTTGATCCATCCCCTGCCAAATCCTCATATACATCTATACTGATACTGGTTGAACTGGGAATAGAGGCAGTAGTAGTTAACTCTATCTCCCCACTATCTGTTTGAGCTTCGACAGTAGAGACTAGGCCCATCCCACTCATTCCCACGCATGCACGTATGAGAAATTTACGGCGTTTCATCTTGGAACCTCATGGTAAATAAGCTCACTATTGCTATTCCACTCCATGAACTGAAATCTATCTGCATATGGTGACATATATGGTCCGGTTATTTGCATATCGCTATAGCTAGTAGATTTAAAAGTAGTATAACCATCAGATACCATCTGATTTGGATGATCCTGTATCTGCATATAGATATTATATCCGTTACCATCATCGAATAGCCAAAAGATAACAAATCCGCTTTTATCATTGAGCCATTGAGAGACTATCTTAGTATCTGTCGGCAGGCTTTGATTTGTGAATGTCCCAATATTATAAAAAGTTCCATAGTCATTACGGTAGATATCTCCATATTCATCTATGTGGGCTATTACAGGTACATCATCAGCAGATTGTACAATTGTCAACCCACCGGCTAAGGCTCTCCCTCCAGGTAAATCCCGCCATGATCCATAGCCACCTGCTTTATCGATAGAACCCCAGGCAGGGCTACCGTCCCTAGTCCCATAGAAAACTAATTCATCTACTAGACTGTATCCATCATGATACGTAAACATCTTTGAATCATCTACAATATAATTACGTTCATTAGTAGGCCCATAGGTATGAACCTTCGATAAACTACCTGATTCATAGAGATAAATCTCTATCAAATCGTAAAGGGTTCCTTTTATTTTTCCTGTCGAAGGAAAGGCCAAAAGCCAATATGAGGCATCTACACTATCCACAATTAACGGATATGTATAAACAATTGAATCATAATCTGTAGGAATGGTAGTAGATTCATACGCATTAATACCACTATCTCTATTTGTATCATACACATAGAATCCCACACTAGTCCCATCATACGGATAGATAGCGGCTATCTGCAATAGCCCATGATCATATGCACATGAATAGTATCCATCTTGGCTAGTATGATGAGGATTATTATATAAAGTCCATGATTCTCCAGTATCACTGAAATAGATAGATGGATCATCTGGGGAATCCCTTACCCAGGTTTCAATATATGAACTATTGATTAAGTTACGTAATGGCAGATAAAAAGGCATGGTAGTACTAATAACAGTTTTACTAGCTACCTGGGAAAGTTCTAAATTCCCATTAGTAATATTGATATTGTTTTTTGATTGATATGCTTCCCAATCACTCTGAGTATCCCAAAGAGTAGAGGCATTTACTTCTCTTTCATCAGTAAGCAAAGACCCATCTGATGCATAGCTTAGTTGCATACTTACACCTTAGTCCCATAAATTGCATACAGTGATAAACTGAATGCTTCTGATATCACTGTTAGCAGTAGCCCAATCCATACGAAAAGGAAATCAATACCTAGAGCAATAGCAGAGATAAAAGCAAAGAAGCTAAACATCCATACGAAAAGGGAAATAGCTGAATACATACGGATAGCGATATACCCAGAAATACCAAAAAACCCCACAATCAGGATAGCTAGTGCTATATCGATGCTTTGGGGACTTATCACTGATTCTAAGGCCATGCAAAAACAAACGGATGGAAACGGTATTATCCTTTGTGGTAAACACTTACAGCATATCCTAGGATGAATAGGAATGCCGTAAGCAGGATCATCAGGGGCAGTACCCCAAAGAGGGTGGTAACTCCCCCACTCCATCCGTATGTTTTCGGATATTCGTAAGTAACAGTAGCGTTAGATGGGGATGTAATATTATCGTTATAAACGGTAATATCATTCCCATCTACCGTGACTGTCTGGTTCGCACCCTCAGACAATGCCGTAATAGAAGCACTATCTACGTCATTGTAAACCGTAACGTCGATAGTGTTTTGTGAATCGCTAACATTATCTAGGGTGGCATTCAAGTCATGCGTCAGCGTTACTGTTTCGCCTTCTGTTTGATCGAAGGTAACACTAGAATCTGAATAAAAAGAGCTAATAGCTACCGGCATCATGAAGGCTAGGAGTAACGCTATTACGGCTACCACTAGGACCACTCCTAGGGCTCTACCTGGATCAAGTGTTTTAGCCATAAGATATCACCTAGCAGATTTTTAGTTATCTGCTATGTGTATCCTTTGTAGCTAGCAATGGCCCATCCGACGACCACCAGGAAGAATGCCAACACAATCAGCAATGGGAGAATATCCCAAATTGCCTGGGTTCCACTGGACCAAGATGATGTGTCTACACTTGTAAGCTCATTGATTGCGACAGGGAGAAGGAATGCCGCCATGAGGGACCCTACCAGAAGGGCTACGACAATCCCGACTCCCTGCTCAATCATGTTCTCAGTACTGGGCATGGCGCATGTAGTAATGCGAAAGCCCTGATATTAGGTGTTTCGACGCTTAAGCCTGAGATATTACCCATGCACATAAAATGTTATAAGGTAGGTGGTAGTAGTATTTTCTATGAAGCTCTTAGCCAATCTGTTTCTGAGCCTGGCCAAAGGCTTTGCATCGCTTAGTGGTAGAGAACTAAGCGCCATTATCGGCAGGACCGATTTCAGAGTAGAGTTTAGAAAGGCGACTGATACAGATAATTATTCATGGGAACAATTCTATGATAGCGGGAATATCTTCTTTGAAGGCTTCGCTAATCCTGTAAAAATTGATCCACCAAAACTTAATGAATCTCTTAATGAAGATAACTTTAGTCCATCAGAGAAATACCGTATGGGAATGCAGATGAATCTTCTAAGCCAAGCGTTTGATACGCATGGTAAAGGTCTAGACCTAATGGAGAAGCTTCTTATAGCTAATATTGGGGCAGTTCTACTGATTGGGGCTATCTTAGTGGTGCTATTAGGATGAATAA
>NZ_JAHENT010000002.1 GCF_018609725.1 Methanohalobium sp.
GCAACTGCAACCATGCGTACATGGAGGATTGGTTCGCGAAACCGCCCAGAAATACAATCTGGATGAATCAGATTTACTTGATTTCAGCGCAAGCCTGAATCCGCTTGGTACACCCTTCCATTACTACAACTGCAGTCTCGAGGAACTTGTCAGCAACAATACGGGAAAACTCACCCGTTATCCCGACAACCGTTATCTGGAATTTAGGGAAGCTGCAGCAGGGTTTATCGGTAATCTGGATAGAGAAAATATAATACTCGGCAACGGTTCGTGTGAACTCATAAGACTGGTGGCAGAATGTGTGGTCGAAAAGGGTAACCAGGTGATAATACCTCGGCCAACTTTTGATGAGTATGAACTCCAGTGCAGGATTTTCGGTGCCAGACCCATATATATTAATTACAGTGAGATTCCCCAGATTTCAGATGAACTCCTTAACGGCTCAAAGATTCTTTTTGTTTGCAACCCCAACAACCCTACAGGAGAACTGCTGTCAAGGTCTACACTAAAGGATTTGGCTGACCGGTGTGCAAAAACCAGTACCCTTCTGTTTGTGGACGAGGCGTTTATCGAACTTTCAGACCCTGAGCAAAGCGTTGCTGAACTCGTAAAGGATAACAATTTTGTGTTTGTCATGCGCTCGCTTACAAAATCGTTTGCTATACCGGGCATCCGTGTAGGATTCGGTGTTGCATCACAAAAACTGGCAAATGTGCTTGACAATGCCAGATTGTCATGGAACATGGGGTTTGTATCCGATGTTGTGGGTACTGAATTGCTGGGCATGGAAGGCGGTGTTTACAGTTCATATTTCAGAGATTCAAGGAAAATGATTGACAGGGAACGCAAGTATCTCATCGACAGGATTTCAAGGATTCACGGATTCACTCCACTGGACAGCAGTGTGAACTACATACTTGTGGATGTAAGTGAATCTGTGATGGATTCTACTGAACTTTCCCGGAGACTGGCTGCAAGAGGCGTACTTGTAAGAGACTGCAGTTCGTTCTGTTCACTTGGTAACGAGTTTATCAGAGTCGCTGTCAGAAATTCGGAGGATACCGATAAACTGGCTAAATATATAGGTGAATTGCTTACTGAATGGGGACAGGAGCAAGGAAACAAATATTTGGAATCCAAACTGGAATCTGCATCAACAGGCAACCATTCAGGTAGAAGTACCTGTGAATATTATCCCTGCCACTATCCTGGGCAGGATTGTACTTTTTGTTTCTGTCCTTTCTATCCATGCGAAGATGAGCGTACAGGAGGTCAATACATTAAGAGTACTGGTGGAGGAAATGTATGGAGCTGTTCTGACTGTCATATTATCCACAAGGAAAAAATTGTAGAGCAGATACTGGATGTTCTCATGGAAGAAAATGGTGATACAAAACAAAACCTGAATAAAGCTTGGGAAAGGATAGTGGAGCCTCTTCTATGATTGGTTTTCTAACACCAGATGCTGAATTTTTTATATCGGTTCTTATTGTAGCAACAGTTTTTGATTTGCTGGTTGGTGAACCTCCTGCTTCAATCCATCCTGTGGTCTGGATAGGCAAATTTATAGCTTTCATGGATAAAACATCCCCTGAAAAATCCAGAAAATTATACGGGATATTTCTTGCAACTATATGTATAGTGTTTGCATCAGCTATTGGTTATATTATCACATTGTTTACTGCAGCATCTTATATACCAGGGACTATTGCTATTCTCATCTCAGCCTATTTTTTAAAATCCACATTCGCTATACGAAGTCTTATTATACACGGCCAAGATATTTACAATGACCTGATTCAAAATCGTCTGGATGATGTTCGTTCAAAATTAAAAATATTTGTCAGCAGAGACCCATATAAACTAAAAAGTAGTCAGATGTCATCCGCCGTAATAGAATCAACATCTGAAAACTTTACAGATGGAATTTTAAGCCCAATATTTTATTATTCAATTCTTGGACCCTTTGGGCTTGTGGCTGTATATGCCTACAAAGCGGTTAATACACTGGATTCAATGGTCGGTTACAAAAACGATACCTACAATGAATTGGGGTATGTATCCGCTAAACTCGATGATGTACTAAACTGGGTCCCCGCTAGAATGTCGGTAGTATTTATCGCATTATCCGCGTTTGTGGTCAATATTTTTGTCGAGAAAAAACTCAGCATCGTCGATTCATTAAAATGTGCCTACTATGAAGGAGGGTTCACATCATCACCTAATTCTGGATATCCCATGGCAGCTGTATCTGGAGCTCTCAGAATCAAACTTGAAAAACCGGATACCTATACACTCGGTGATAGTTTCCCTGAACCTGAACCTTCTGATATTAAGAGAGTATCCCAAATTATTATATCTGCAGCAATAATATCCATAATTATATTTTCATTGATTATTTATGGAATTATGAATTTAATTGGTTATATCTAATCCAAAAGGTTTTGTTAAAGAGGATTGTTATGAAATTATCAGATATAGATGAAAAATACCTGAAAGGCGAACAGCCTGAAGAACTTGAAGAAGAAAGATACGATAATGAAATCTATAATGTTATGGAAAAAAACGGTGTAAGTAAAAAAAATATTATAGATACTGCAATGGAATTATATTTTTCACATCCAGGACTTGAAACCAAAGAAAAAGCAGAAAGTATCTTCACAAGAGAACTGGACATAGCATTTTCAGACCCTAACCTCTGTATACTGGTGTATTCGGGAATATTGCTTGAAAAAGAAGGTGAAGCAGGCTCACTTCCCAATCTGAGTAAAAGTTCCTATGAAAAAGACCTCTCTTTTATTATTGCCGATGAGGTGCTCGGCATGAGCATTTCAAAATACATAAGCGGAGATAAAGGAATGTTTGAATATGTCCGTTTTGATAAGGAAAAACCCGGAATTCTTTCAAAGCTTGGACCATTTATGGACGATGTAGTCGCAGGTATTGTAGGCGGTGTTTCTGCAAATATGTATACAAGAGCCATAGCAGAAATGGACAACAATAATGAATCTGGTGAATAAAACGACTGGTGTGGTTGCGGAATGAATTCATATTTACTTGCAGTAAAATCAGGTTTCGGATTTCTGTCCACCATACCTTTCGGACTCACAATGGAAGGTCTTGATGAACTGGTAAAAAGAATATACCTGTTCCCGTTTGTAGGCATTATTATCGGTCTTATTATAGGTGCATTTGCTTACCTTTTTGGTTTTGTA
>NZ_JAHENT010000003.1 GCF_018609725.1 Methanohalobium sp.
AGTGGATAACATAACCCGCGCTTTTGAAAATATGCTGCAATATGCCGATGAAATGAAAACTTTAAATTCTGATAAATTAAGAAAAATTGTAGATAGTTATGATAACAATCGAATTATCACTTCAGCGATTGATGAAATAATAACAAGGCTTAACAACCTTTCAAAAGAATCTGGTAATAAATGCTTATAAAATAAATTAGTTCTATTTCAAATTGTAACGGGGAGTAAATATGGCAGATATAATAATCAAAAACGGTTCTATCCTGACAATGGATTCTTATGAGTTAACACATGGAGTGGTTGTAATAGAAAACGGTATCATAACAGAAGTATCAGAATCCACTGAACAGTATGCAGACAAAATTATCGATGCAAAAGGCTCAGTTGTGATGCCGGGTTTTGTCAATACCCATACACATGCTGCGATGACATTATTCAGAGGTTATGCGGATGACATTCCGCTTGATGAATGGCTCAAGGATTACATCTGGCCTGCTGAGGAGCATTTAACAGATGAAGATGCGTATATAGGAACAAAACTTGCATGTCTGGAAATGATAAAATCAGGCACAACTTCATTTGCTGATATGTACATCCATATGAATGATGTTGCACAGGCGGTTAAAGATTCGGGTATGAGGGCTGCTCTTTCATATGGATTAATTGATTTGGGTGAAAATCGGTCTGCTGATGTAGAGTTATCCAAGGGAAAACAGTTTGTTCTTGAATGGAATGGAGAAGCAGAAGGTCGGATAATAACAATGTATGGACCACATGCCCCTTATACATGTTCTGAAGGTTTCTTGTCAAAATTAAAAAAAGAGTCAAATCACGACAATGTCGGCATCCATATCCATGTTCTTGAGACCGAGAGTGAATTAAATCAAATGAAACAGCATTATGGGATGTGTTCAGTCAACCTTTTGGACAGGCTTGGATTTTTAGGTCCAGATGTACTTGCAGCACATTGTGTCTGGTTGTCGGATGATGACATAGAAATACTTCGAGGACGGGGAGTCCATGTATCCCATAATCCAGTAAGCAACATGAAACTTGCATCTGGGGTAGCGCCTGTACCCAAGATGTTGGATAGGGGCGTAAATGTCTCACTGGGAACAGATGGTTGCGCATCTAACAATAATAATCTGGATATGTTTGAAGAGATGAAAACGGCGGCACTTCTTCATAAGGTAGAGAGCCTTGACCCGACTGTACTACCGGCACGGCAGGTGCTTGAGATGGCAACAACCAGCGGAGCGAGAGCACTTGGGGTAAAAAGCGGAGTCCTGAGAGAAGGGTGTAATGCAGATGTAATCATAGTAGATATGAACAAACCTCACCTCACACCATTGTATGATATACATTCACACCTTGTATATTCTGCATCAGGTAGTGATGTCAGTACGACCATAGTTGACGGTCGGATACTTATGCAGGATTATGAAGTATTTTGTATGGATGAGCAAGATGTACTGGACAGAGCCAGAACTGCTGCAACCGGTCTTTTAGAGCGAGCTAAATTCTGATATAGAAAGGAGTTTTAAAAATGGTGGATGATACATTACTCGAGTCCGGTAACCAGAAGATAGAGTGGGCAAGGAACCACATGCCTGTACTGTCGATAATAAGGGATGATTTCGCGTTTGAAAAACCACTTAAAGGTTGCAAAATAGCCATGGCACTGCATGTGGAAGCCAAAACCGCCGTCCTTGTGGAGACACTTGCAGCAGGGGGTGCTGAAATCGCTATAACCGGTTGTAATCCCTTAAGTACACAGGACGATGTTGCTGCAGCATTGGATACAAGAAACAATGTTTCATGTTTTGCAAAACATGATGTTAGTAAAGATGAATATTATGAGGCAATCGACAGAGTGCTGGATATAGAACCCAATATTATAGTGGATGATGGTGCTGATATCATTCATAAAATCCATACAGAACGCCAGAATCTGCTACCGAATGTAATCGGAGGATGTGAAGAAACTACTACAGGCGTGCACCGTTTAATGTCAATGTCTGAAAATAATGCCTTAAAAATACCCACTATTGCAGTTAATGATGCACTTACCAAGTACCTTTTTGATAACCGGTATGGTACAGGTCAGTCAACATGGGATGCTATAAATAGAACCACCAATCTGTTGGTAGCAGGCAAAGATGTAGTTATTGCCGGTTATGGATGGTGTGGTAAAGGGGTAGCTATGTATGCAGCAGGACTTGGTGCCAATGTAATAGTAACCGAAGTCAATCCTGTAAGGGCACTCGAGGCGCGTATGGATGGTTATCGTGTGATGACAATGGAGGATGCTGCAAAAATAGGAGAGATTTTTATAACAACTACAGGTAATGTTTCAGTACTTACCAGAGACCACTTTAAATTAATGAAAGATGGAGTAATTCTTGCTAATTCCGGTCATTTTAATGTGGAAATCAATATTGAAGATCTTGAATCAATGGCACACTCGATTCGCAAAGTAAAAAGTAACATCAAAGAGTATAACCTCAAAACTCATCGAATTAATGTTATTGCAGACCAGCAAACAGTAAATCTTGCAGCAGGAGATGGTCATCCTGCAGAAGTAATGGATATGAGTTTTTCAAATCAGGCGCTTTGCGTTCGTCATCTTGTAGATAATGGCCTTGGTACCGATGTGCACGCAGTACCACCGGAAATCGATATCTATATCGCTGAACTGAAGTTAAAGGCACTTGGGATTGAAATCGATGAATTGACTACCGAGCAGGAAAAATATATGCGTGAATGGGAACACGGTACATGATATTATAATTTTTCACAGATTTTTAATATATCTGTGAGATATTACTTTTTTGTGTATTATCATGCTCTCCAACAACAAGTAGGTGTTGCATGCATCGTATTTTATATATTCCCGTATGGTGGAAATTAATTATATCTACAATTTTCTTATATATATTGTTAATTATATAATGAAATATTTAGCAAATATAAAAACTATCTGTAATATTGGACTGTAATAATCTTTAAAAATAATATATTGGCCTTTTTCAAGGCTAAAATTTATATATGATAATGTCTTTTTGTCCACGTCGC
>NZ_JAHENT010000004.1 GCF_018609725.1 Methanohalobium sp.
AAATGAGATAAAATTTATGGTTTTCATAATCAATTAAAAATTTTAAATTTTACCTACTCTTTTTGGATTTTCGGTATCCTCCTTTTTATTATAGATTCATAAAGTATTCATTACTCCTATTGAAAGAATTGAATTTTTTTATGCTAAGGATAGTTTTTCGGAAAAGGATATTTTTCGATATAATTTTATCTGATAAATTACTCTTTATATAGCTATCTTTAAGGTTATTATCTTTAAGTTCGTATAGGTTTATCTGGTCATTAATCCATATTGATAAATACTCATATCGGTTCGACGCTTAACAAACCTTATAAAATTAATAATCAATTTTTCCATTATATAAATCCCAAATAGGAAAAATCATTTCATAGTCATTCCAGTTTAAATTTCCTTCTTTTATCTCAAAATTCTTAAATTTATTCTCGTCCAAATATTTCCTGATAGATGGATGCAATGCCTTTGTTAAAAAAGGTTTAAAATCAATTAATCTCTCAGTACCGTCTTGGAAGTTAATTCGTATTGCATAATCTCCCAGGTATTTTGCAGAAACTATTTCAAGTTTCTTTTCCGTTTTTTGTTCATTATAGTCAACCGTGATTTTCATATGTTTATTTTTTTGTTCACAAAGGTATATGGAACCTCCTTTTGACTTGAAGGTACATTTAGGCTGAGTTGCCTAAAATAATCATTCGCGTCCCGATTAAAATACGGGATAAATAGTGTGTCAAAATTTTGTCATGGAGGTTTCATCTGTTTAAAATTTTTTGATAAAAAAAATACAAAAAATTTATAATACATTCAGGAACTCACATAAACTTTTTTAATCATCCACGTGTGTGTATTTTTTGATTAAAAAAGTTCATGTTCGTTTCATATGTTTATTTTAATCTTTTTGTTATTCTCTCAAATTCAACATTTTTATGATAAACAAAATAATCTATCCATTTTTTAACAATCTTGTCAGCATAATTCTCAAGGAAGACTTGAAAATCTTTTAAATCCTTTCCTGTTAATGGATCAGCTCCTTTTACATTTTTTAATTTGATTTCTGAAATAATACCGTCAATTATGTAAAATTCTGCTCTACTCTCACATTCACCTTTTTTAGCGTGAACATGTATTGGATCGTGCTCATTTGAGTAGAAAAATATTAAAATCCCTAAATATTCAAATATTTTTGGCATATGATTTAGTTATTTTATACAAAGGTAAAAAAATCATTTGATATTGTCAACGTAGCTTATTTTGCCATGAGCCACAACAAGTTCACAACGACAATTGTCGTTATATCCTGTTATTTGTTTCATAACCACATTGCGTTGATATCTGTTATATTATCCAAAACTACAAAAAATAAAAATTGGTTATATACTTCTCTTGTAAAAAATATATACTGAAATATGATTGAAATATGGTTGATGTAAAGTAGATATATGGTAGAAATAAAGTAGATGTATGGTAGATGTAATGTGGATGTAAAGTTGATGTATAGTAGATATAAAGTAGAAATACAATTGAAATAAAGTAGATGTAAAGTAGATGTATGATAGATGTATGGTGGATGTAATGTAGAAATAAAGTAGATGTATGGAGGGATGAAGGGTTTATAAATAACCTTGTAGAGGTATCAAATACTATTTAACACGGCCTGTTGCACAGGTAGTGGAGCACCGGAATGTTACCCGCAGCTTTCGGGTAGGTTTCGCAACACTGAAGAAAACCCTGATTTTCAGCTACTTCATCCTTCAGGGCCGGGGCAAAAGTAGCTGAAAATCTGTTATAATAGAATTTTATGGAAAACGCTATTCAGGGGGCCGGTGTCAACAAGATCGGTACAGCCTGTGCCGTACCGTAGGTGGGGATTCATCCCGTGAAATAATTTGGCCAAAGGCAAAATTGCTTCTCATTTCACGGGGTGGCACCGAGTATTCGAAGTCAGCCGCCTACTCGATTAGTGGTTTGTAGCCTTCTGTATATTTATATTCTCTGCTAAAGTCTCGTGTTCACCCCGTTGGATAATATCCTGCGGGGTGAATCAATCATCCCTCACGCAACGAACCGAAAAACCAGACTCCTTATTGCTGCCGTCCCGGTAGACATTGCTGCCGTTGTAGAGCAGGATCCGGCCCAAGGCAGACGTCGACGAGTCCTCGGAAGAACTCCACCAGTACGCGGCTTTACCATTGCCGCTGAACGTAACACCGTAGTTACGGTAACCACCCGGAAGAGCTGTAAACCCGGAACTGCCAAATCCTGAATTATTTGTTAAATCTCCATCCTTCCATAGAGAATCAATTCCGGCCAGTTTACTTGATTCATTGCTTCCTCTATAACCAGTATTATCTGCATCTGATTGGCTCATACCCAATTGTATTTCCAATTCTTTCCATTCTTCATCGCTCGGAACATGCCATCCATCAGGGCATACTCCTTGTACATCGCTTGGATTGCTGTTGCTGCTGCTTGCATCTTGCATAACCGCAGCCCAATCGTATAAACGGCCATAAGTATTGCAGTTGCTCTCATCATTATCATAACACCAGTCCTTGCCATAGGAATCTTGGTCATAATTCAGGTTTTCCGCCATCCAAACCTGGTCTCCGATTTTAATCCATTCATAGGTTTGTCCATCACGTGAATCGGTAAAAGTGCCGGTTTCATTTCCATTACTGCTTTCCTCTACAGTAATATAACCTGTCTTAGTTTCTGTATCTGAACCGGCGTTATTGGTTACAGTAAGTGAAACCGTATAAGTTCCTGATTCATTATAAGTATGAGAGGGATTTTGTGAATTACTGGTGTTTCCGTCACCAAAATCCCAATTCCAATCAGTAGGAGAATTTTTTGATTGGTCAGTAAAATCTATGCTACTGCCAACTGTAATGGAAGTCTGATTCGCAGTAAAAGCTGCAATCGGGGCAGTTGCTGTTTCCTGGTCTTCTTCATCTTTCTCGCAACTCTGGGTAAAAAAAAGAGCAAGGCCGATAACAAAAATGAAATAAAATTTTAGGGTTTTCATAATCAATTAAAAATTTTAAATTTTACCTACTCTTTTTGGATTTTCGGTATCCTCCTTTTTATTATAGATTCATAAAGTATTAATTACTCCTATTGAAAGAATTGAATTTTTTTATGCTAAGGGTAGCCTTTCGGAAAAGGGTATTTTTTATGTCTTAGTTTCATGCTTTTCAATAGTTCTATGTTTTTAGGCTATAAACACTTAACCCCATATAGTACAAAATTTTGAGAAAAAAAGAACAGTCACGGTAGTGCTGTTCTTTTTTTCTCAATTGTTAAATTGTTAAACGAGCTTTGCTCGTCCCGCACTTTAGTCGGGATTGTTAATCTCTGCGGACACACCTGACTCGACTGACGTCGTAGTTGTCCTTACCGTAGTAGACCTGGTTACCATCGTTGAAGTACTGGCTCCACGCGTCGTAAGCGTCGACCTCAGTACTACTCCAATAGTAGTCCAAACTGATGAAACCGCCAATTGATGCTTTATTTTGATACATGGCATTCAATTCATGTTTTGCCGGTAAATACCAATCACTATAGCCATAAGCTGTTAATGTATCACACACATACGCTGCATGTCCATCAGAACCTAATTGCGACACAATAGCCGAGGTATTAGCCGCACCATCAGTATCACTATCTGCTCCATTGCCATCGATTATTTCTGTGCCATATCCACCCCATTCAATGTCAGATGCAGTGTCTTTAGGGTAAACATATAAAGTTCCATTATAATCAATTGTTTGAACCGATTGTTGTTCTACTGTAAT
>NZ_JAHENT010000005.1 GCF_018609725.1 Methanohalobium sp.
GTCGTTATCCCTAATACAGATTTTACCATCAAGACAGGTATTGTCTGAATCTGTTGGATCTATAGAATTATTAGAATCCTCAGTCAAATGTATAATTCCATACCCACCATATGATTTTGTTTCATATTTGAAATTGTTTCTATCTTTATCAGGTATGATGTACTTCTTGTTAGTCTGTATCTTATCTATAAAATTTATAACTTTATCCTCATCTGGTTCAGTCCATATATCATCTAGCATTTCTGAATTGTATACATCCAGATTCTGAAGTATTTTTAATGAGTCATCTAATCCTTTATTCCACAAAAGATATTCTGCATACTTAACCAAATAATCCTTTTCTTTATCAACCGCTATTTCATTGTGGGTGTTGTATCCACAAAACATACAAAAATCAGTACTTTCTCCTGTTTCTATGTTATTGATATGGATTTTTCCATCCATGTCACATAGGGGACAGGTGACTGCCTCTTTTAACATCTTGTCAAGTGCAGCGGGGGTTTGTTCGTGGGGGTTCAATTTTACTACACCTCTCAATTATTATGTATATACACTAAACCATATAAAGATTCCGTGATATTATGTAACATTCTTCTCGAAGTTTTTATACTAATTTTTTTATACTAATTTTGTAAACATATCCACTTTCGTGTATATGCTTATAGTCAGCTACCAATGAATAAAGTAGTTGGCTTTCACGTACCCCTGTTGCCCCACTTTCGTAATCAACTATGTCAGATTCAACGCTCTGAAAAACAGTGGTGATATATCAACAACCATTGAAGTATTAAATGACACTTCAGCGTTGGTAGAAGATAAACCACCCGGTATAATCTACCGCAATGTCAATATGTGGGTAGGTAAAACAGGATTTGCAACACCAGAAAACATTGAAAATCCAGTGATAAGTTTCAAAGTAGAAAAATCATGGATTAAAACCAACGGTATCAATGAATCAGATATAAAGCTGTTGAGGTTCAATGGTAGTGAATGGTCTACACTGACTACCCAGAAAGTAAATGAAGATCAAGATTACATCTATTTCGAATCCGAAACCACTGGATTTTCACCATTTGTAATAACTGCCATGGATACAGAAGATTCTGATGAATCAACTTCCCACGATAATGAGATAGCCATGGAGACCAACGAAACTCCAGAAGAGTCTACAGATACAACAAATGAATCAGATCCAGAAAGTGAAACAAATGATTCAAACAGTATACCAGGATTTGGAGCTTTAATCGCAATTGGGCTTATATTAGTGGTCTACTATATCAAAAGAAGCTGATAGTAAAGATAATGTTCTTTTTGAACTGGAAAACACCATCTGTCCATGGGGTGCTTCTCAGGCAAAAATGAACCCTATTTTATGCAACCTTACCAAAAAATATTCTACAATGTAGCCTCAAAAGCGTATAGCAACGTATCGATCAATACAGTTAAAACCATTGGTAATGGGAACTGCTCGTGCTATTTTGAAATTTTAAAAAATTTTTAACTAAAATATACATACACTCTTTTTATCAGGCTACTTTACGAAAAACGGGGCGCAGGGCAGAGAAAGTCCACTAGTTCAGAGCTTGTCCTACAATTCGATACTATCAATATTTGTTTATTTTATTAATTAATGGATAAATCCCTTTAATTTTCGATACTTTTATAATATATTTCATTACATAGTTTAATATGCTTAACAATGTAGGGGGTACATAAAATGGGAAAAATATACCTGACATTAATATTGCTATTATTTGGTGTAATATCAATAAGTGGATGTGTAAATGGAGATGGAGAATCAGAGCCTGATGGAATAGAGATTCCAAATGATTATGAGGTTACTAATCAATTTAATGTTGACGAGGTAACCATAACTCAATATGTAGTAGATACAGAAGATTCTTCTGGTGTTTTAAATGAGTTGAGGCAATCTGCAGAGGACGAAGGATGGAATGTAAGGGCCGAATGGGAAGGAGATATTGCTGGATACGACGTTGGAGTTGTACTTGAGAAAGATAATGAGTTTATAGCATTGAACGCGGTGGAATCTGACGGTCAAACCGATGCCTGGGTTATACAGGGTCCTATAGATGTAATTGGTACTGATGGTAGCGGTACTGCAGACACAGGGGGAGATGATGAAACAGATTCTGGTGAAAGTGCACCTACAACAGACGTAGGGGGTGAGGACATACCAGATGTTCCTAGATACCCTGATTCTGTTAGAACAGAATACACGTCAGTAGATGAAAAGGGAAAAATTATCAAATATATAACTGATGATAGTCCAGAGGATGTCATGAATTTCTACTTAGATACGCTGGAAGCTGAAGGGTGGACAAATATTAGATCCGGAGATGAAAGTGATAGTAGTGGTGAACTAATAAGATATATACAAGGTTTTAAAGAAGACGAAAACAGAGTTGTATCAATTGAAATAGGACCCACTAACAAATATGATAAATATGATGATAAAATTGAAATCCACATAGGTTTAGATGAAGAAGGTGGTTCCTGATGAGTCAAAACGAAACTAGTATAGGTTTAAGTGAAAATATTGCCGGTGTATTGGCCTATGTATTAGGCTTTATATCGGGCATTATTTTTCTATTTATAGAGAAGGAAAATGAATCCGTTAGGTTCCATGCAGCCCAATCAATTGTAGTATTTTGTGCACTTTTCATACTAAACATAGTTATAAGTGCGATTGCTGGAATCTTGGCATTTGGATTCTTAAGTTTTATTTCAATGATATTGTCGTTTATAGCCACATTGATAGGTCTTATAACTATTATATTGTGGATTTACCTTATGTTTATGGCATATAAAGGAAACCAGACTAGATTACCTGCAGTTGCGGAAATTGCAGATAAGTTATTATAACTTTACTTTTTTAGTTATTCTTTGAAAAATTGCAATTTAACGTTATAATATGTCTGATTCTATTTTTTCTTTTCATGAGAAAGTGAACTACCACTTGGCTAAAGACCAAAGTGGCTTACTGTTTCATCCTTTTTTCTCACTCTAAATCAAACTCCATCCTTATATTACATTTTAAA
>NZ_JAHENT010000006.1 GCF_018609725.1 Methanohalobium sp.
AAGCTTCAACCACATCATCATTTTCAAAATTACTCGCTTCAAGATTTAACAAACTTGAGATTACCTGCAGATTATTCTTGACCCGATGATGGATTTCCTTTTCACGTGTTACTTCTGCATGTTTGCGCTTTGTAAGGTTTCTGGTAACAACAATAAAAGCAGGAAGCCCCTGATAATCTATGTATTGTACACTTAATTCAATCGGGATTATCGTTCCATCCCTATTAACATGTTTTGTTTCAAATATAGAATGACCTTTTTTAACCAGTTTGTTCATTTCACCCGTACTAATTGTAGTATCAGATGGATGTATATCATTGATATTCATTTGCAACAATTCGTCTCTGCTGTAGTCCAGATAATTACATGCCGGCTGGTTAACTTCAACGAAATTACTATCCATATCACATATAAATATCGCATCATTGGTATTGTTAAACAGTGTCCTGAACTTTTTTTCGGACTGCTGAAGGGCTTTTTCGGTTTCTTTACGTTCGGTTATATCAATAATGATACCCTGATAATGGGCAACCTTACCCATTGAATTATTTCTTATAAAGGTTCTTTCAGTAACCCAGCGTATCTCACCTGTTTTAGTGTAGGTTCGATATTCATGTACAAACTGTTTGTATCCCAGTTCTACATGTCTGGAGATACGTGAGCGTACCTTTTCCAAATCATCTGGATGTATAATATCCCCGTAAGAATAACGACCTGATGTAAAGTCTCCAGGTGTGTAGCCAAACTGGGTTATGCTGTCCGATACAAATTCGACGGGCCAGTTATCTACAGCCTTCCAGAGAAAAACAATAATGGGACTGTTGTGTATAATGGATTCAAGGTCAATTTTTTCAAATTGTTGCATTTTACATCTGACAACTATTTATTCTTATAAATTAACATATGTGTATTAAATACATTTTCTATAAAATTCTATTTATTTATTTTTTTCTTCAGTATATTCTTTCTCCATTTTATTTTTGTGCAGTGCCATTTCTATATTGGTTCGCAGGTCTTTTTCTTTGAATGGTTTTGAAATATACCCATACGGCTGGGTTAATTTTGCTCGTTCCAGAATTTTTTCATCTGCGTAGGCTGTAAGATAGATTACAGGTATATCATAGAGTTCACGTATTCTTTCTGCTGCCTCTATACCATCCACATCCCCTTTTAACATGATGTCCATCAATACAAGATCAGCAGAAGTTATTTCTGCTTTTCTTATAGCTTCCTCCCCAGTTGAAGCGATACTTGGAACAGAATATCCCAGTTTTTTCAACCGATTTTTAATGTCCAGAGCTACTATATTCTCGTCCTCTACAACAAGGATTTTCGGTTCATTCATTTTTACACCTTGATATTATATTTCAATTCTTTAAACGTAATTATAAACTCTGTTCCTTGTGATTTTTCAAGTGCTATCGTTCCATCTATCTGTTCTACAAGTGTATTTACAAGCTGTAATCCCAGTGATTCGGATTCTCTGAAATCGATGTCATCAGATATACCTTTGCCGTTATCACTGACAATTAGTTTGTAATTATTGTCCCCGTCAACGTACATATTAACGCTGATTTCACCGGTAGCATCATATGAAAATGCATGTTTGAGTGAGTTGGATATCAGTTCATTGATGATAATCCCAAGTGGAATTGCTGTATCCATATTTAAAGATATTTTGTCGACATTGTTGTTTATTATTATATTATTAGTTTTGCCTATGTAGGTCTGGATAAGGTAATTGGCCAAATTATCCACATATTCTGAAAAATCTATATCTGCTATATTCTTTGACTGATAAAGTTCCTCATGGGCAAGTGCCATCGAACGAACACGGTTCTGACTATCTCTAAATGCTTCAACCACTACAGGGTCGTCAAAATTACCAGATTCAAGGCTTAATAGACTTGAGATGACCTGCAGGTTATTTTTGACACGATGATGTATCTCTTTTTTACGAATCTCTTCAGCCTGTTTACGCTCGGTCGTAAACTCATACATGGCTTTACGTGCATTTTCAATTCCATTTGTCAGTATCGCAAAATCACCATTACCGTGTACCTGTACTTTGCGTGTAAAATCTTCTTTCTGGATAGCAGTAAGTACCGCATTTGAATCATCGATTACATTGTTCAATGATTCTGAAAAATGATCCAAGGTATCCCCAAGTTCTTTGAAATCTCCTTTAACATTTAACCTGAAACGGGTACTTAACCGTCCTTTTGAAAGCGAATTTGCAACACGCATGGTTTCATGAATTGGACTCTGGAAAGTATCAAGTATTTTGTTGAGACCTTGTGGGATTTCTCTAAAATCTTTCTGAATAAGCGTATTGGCTCTTGTATCCAGTTTACCTTTAATCGCATCATTGGTTATTCTCTTAAAATCACTAACTATACCATCAATAGATCGGGATATGGATAATGATATCAGATAAGCCACACCACCCATAAAAATGAGGGATACCACAGATATTATAATCAGTTCATCTCTTAATTTTGTAACACCTGAAAGCATTTCATCCTTTGGAACAACAAGAATAAAAGAATATTCACCGGTTTCAATCGGTTGATAGAACATTACAACATTTTTACCAGTACTTGGGTCAATTGTTTCTATATGCCCTTCCCTGCCTGATTGGATTTCATCTGCCATCTGGGATATTTTAGGGTCATCAAAATCGTACAATGTTTTGTTTCCAATCCATTGTTTTTTTTCAGGATGGGATAACAAAATTCCAGTGTTACTTGACATAAATGCATATCCGGTGTCAAAAATTTCAACATCGCTTACAATATTATCAATGTTTTCCAGTGATACATCCACTCCGCCTATACCCACAAAAGTACCGTTTTTCATTATCGGAGATACATAACTTACTATTAGTTCTCCCTGATATAGGTAAGGTTCAGTAACCACTGTTTTTTCCAGTTTTTTGGGTAATTGATAATAGTTGGATGTTTCATAATCCACCAAAGGTTCACAATGTACATCTCCGCCTATTCTGTTCCAGTATGGAATAAACCTTCCTGTGGAATCATGATAAGTGGCGTTAACATAATCCTTATCTCTGTTATCAAAAGCATTCGGTTCATAGGCAACATATGTTCCAATCAAATCCTGATTTTGCACAAGTAATCGTTTTAACATTTTTAGTACTTCACTTCTGTTGGAAGATTTGTACTCAGAAAGCATCGTGGCTATGTTTTCTCCTTTTGACCTATCTTCATTCATACCTGTATTGAACTCATTTGCATAACTTCTTGCCTTCTCAATTGATTGTCGATAGGCTAAATCTTCCTGTTGAGTGGTTGTACTATTTATTATAAATGCAGTTGAAGC
>NZ_JAHENT010000007.1 GCF_018609725.1 Methanohalobium sp.
CCTATAACAGGACCCTTGCCAGCCTCATCGATACCTGCAACTTTCATTATAATCTCGACATCCTGTATTAGATAAATAATGTAAATATAAAGTATCCTATTGTTACCATTATAATTGAATGTTTCAGCCCCGACATAACACTGCCTTCACCCATGACACCTGCCATGAGACCCGAGCACAAACCCTGTATTACTGCTGAATGTTTGAAAATTCTTGTGTATTTATCAAGGTCAAAACTTCCAAGCATACCCATTTGCTGAGCACCAGATGATGTCATCTGTTCGCCTGCTTCAGCCATTTCTGTCAAAAAAGTGGTGGATATAACATAGATGACACCAACAAAAACCATGTAGGATATGTAAATGATAACAATATAAATCATCATGTTCATGGAACGCTCACGCTTCATTTCTTCTTCAGAAGATGCATCTCTGGCTGCCACCATGAGCACTTCTCCAATATCACCACTTGATTCATTCGCTTTGGTGATAAGTGTCAGTGAACGTGAAACAACCTGAGTTTTTAAACGGTTTGCAAATCTTACCAGTGCATCATTGAGTTCCATACCCCATGAGATGTCCCTCCAAATTTTCCTTGTTTCATCACTAAGACCTTCATTATCGGTTTTTACCATGAGCTTGATTGAATCCTGAAGGGTCATACCCGTTTCAACTGTACTGGCAAGTTTTTTCAAAAAATCAGGGAAATTTCCTTCAAGTTTTTTCTGCCTTTTAGATTTTGTTTCATGAAATATAGCCAGTGGAACAATTATGATATATGTCGCAATTACAAGACGGTCATCAAGAAAATCGATAGTTTCTGACATTGTAGTAAATGTATTCATATTTGTGGTAATAAAAATAAAAAGCAATATAATCGCAACTGGAGAAGTTATAGACACTGATAAAAGAGGGTTATTAAAAAGTGGTTTTAATGGGTTCTTGAGGAAATTTTTGTATTTAAGTTGCTGTTTGGATTTGACAAAATTTTCATAGCACTGTCTTTTCTCAACTTTTTCTTTGGTATCATTTATTAATTGTCCATTTTCATCGTATTCTGGCTCAAGATAGGATGGTATTTCAGGAATTCCATGATCAAAGATTTCATTTGTCTGTAGGTAGGCAGGTTCTCCGAAATCCTCTGGTGCCATTATACTAATCATTACTACAAACATCACAGAACCGATAGGAAGAACCGCGTAAATTACCGCATAAACCATCAATATAGAACCAGAACCCATGACAGTCATCATGATACCCATGATAATTATAAACAAAGGACCTGCTACGAATGCTGTTACATAGGATTCAGCCAGTAACCCGAGTGTTTCAAGAAAACCCTTCTGGTCATCAATTGCTTTTTTCAAATATTGATCAGATTTGTCCTGGAAATATTTTGATATACTTCCGCCACTATCAATTACGGTCAAAAGGTTGTGTAAGAGATCTTGGAACCTATCAGATGGTGTCATTTCACTGACGTTGGATATTGCAGTTCTTAAATCGTGTCCAAAATAATCCATTTCTCTGATTATAGTTTCGACTTCTTTTGATGCTTCACCATAGGTATTACTTGACCTTGACAATGAATCAAAAACGTTTATAATATTCATTCCGCCTTTGCTCAGTGCATACATAAATGTTACTGCATAGGGGAGATGACTGTCTATACTCCGCTTACGTTCACTCGCCTGAAATCCAGGATAGACCAGAAAAAGTGCATATGTCATTCCACCAAGCGTTATTGTTGTAAAAACAACAATAAACAGTGACAGAAATATTTCCTTAAAATTGAGCAACCATGCGGTTGAAGGACCGAATGTAAGGTTAGTAAGATTATCAGGCAAACCTATTACAACAATAAGCATATATGCGGTAAAAATACCCAGTATTGCCCCTGTCAGACCACTAACAACCGAATAGAAAATGGCATTTGAAATATACATTTCATATGAAGTCGGTATACGTGCCTGTTTAAGCTGGAGCTGTAGTCTTGCATATTTTTTCTTTTTTTCTTTCATCTTCTCCCCTAAAAGAGCAAAGGGGATTTTTTTGAAAATGGTCAAAAACAACCTAGCTTGACGATCAAGGTTGTTTATTCTGGACGAAATTTTGTTAGATAACCCTTTTCCATTATCCTGATGGTTTTTGGATTGGAATTTATTTTTAAGACTTTTAAAAGACATCTTTTTTTCATATTCTGATGTATCTGGTGATTCTGTATCATCTGAAAATTCCTGGTTCTGGTTATCTGATTCTGATACAACCGAATCATTATTTACTTCATCCAGAAATTCATCGTTTTCTGTATTTCTATCCAAATTATCACACCAGAATACGGATTATTTAAGACCGATTTTTTGCAATAGTTTTTCAGGTGTTGCCTGATAGGACTTGATTATCTCTGATATTTCCTTGAAATCCCTGATATCATTGTTTACCATATAATCCAGTATCTTTTCACGGTAATGGAGTTCTTCATTTATCTGGGCAGCATTCCAACCTCTTCTTCTCTGAATTTCATAGATGCATTGGGATTCGCCTGTCCTCTGGAATGTATCCCTTGCTGAATCCCAGACAAAAATATCATTTGTCCTTAAGTTTCTGGTATTGGGATCTATATCAACAATTTCTACAATTTTTAGGTTCTTTCTTGCTCGTTTGCCACTGACATAGGTCTGTGCCTGAATAGTCATTATATCCAGTGCCTGTATCATGTTTCTGGGTACACTTATAGGCGGATTTTCAAGCCGATGGATTGCTGAAGGAACAGAATCTGCATGCATGGTAGAAAATGTGGTATGTCCTGTGGACATTGCCTGGAAAAGTGTCAACGCCTCTTTACCTCTTACCTCTCCCACAATAAGATATTCAGGACGCTGCCTAAGAGCCGCCCTTAATAAATCATACATATCCACAGCACCACGCTCATCAGCTGTAAATGAGTCCCTTGTAACCCCAGGAATCCAGTTTGTGTGCGGTAGTTTGATTTCACGGGTATCTTCAAGTGTTACTACCTTCGCCTTTTCAGGGACAAAGAGAGATACTGCATTTAAAGATGAGGTTTTACCTGAAGCAGTACCCCCTGCATAAATGAGACTTTTGTTATTTTCAATACAAAGCCAGAGATATGCCATCTGTTCTGAAGAAAAAGTACCCCAATCAATAAGGTCGATAGGAGTTATCGGTACTTCACTGAATTTACGGATGGTAAATGTACTCCCATGTGTAGTTATTGTAGTACTGAGAGTCATCTGAACTCTGGAACCATCCGGCATTGAAGCATCAACCATCGGCTCAGCCAGTGATATATGCTTTCCGCATTTCTGTGCAAGACGTATTATGAAAGAATCAAGTTCATCTTCTGTAAATGCAATGTTTGTGGCTATATTGTGATATATCCTGTGATACAAAAACAGCGGAATATTGTGACCGTTACCTGATATATCTTCTATATAATCATCATTCATCAGCGGGTCAATTTTACCGTATCTGACAAAATCACGCTTTATATAGTAGGAAATTTTTTCAAGCATCAGGGGTGTCACATCAATAGCATAATCCTTAATGATAATACGTATTTTTTCATCCAGTACTGCTTCCTTATCATCTTTATTTTCAATATTTTCAACCAGTAAGGCATTACGCAACCGGTCTTTAATTTCTGTCAGAAACGTCGTTTCAAAGTCACTCAGTTCGGGTTCTACAAGATAGTAAAGATAATCGTTTATTTCAGGATTAAAAAGAATTACAACAAACGCATAGGGTTCATTTACCCAATATCTATCAATTTCTTCATAGCCTTCTACACCTTTAAAAACAGATAACGGACCATGCTCATCGGGGTTATATGCTTCAATTTCAAAGGTTTCTTGTTTGAAAAGGTTTCTTACTTTATCAAAAAACGTTA
>NZ_JAHENT010000008.1 GCF_018609725.1 Methanohalobium sp.
CCGGACGTTCAAGACTTTCCTCAGAATAGAACCTTACATTTTCAAGAAGTGCTACATCACCTTTTTCCATAGATGATATTTTCTGTCTTGCATGTGTACCGAAAATATCGTCTATATATTTTATCTCCTGACCGAGGTATTTGGACATTTTTGAAGCATGCGGACTCATTGTAGTGAAATCATTTTTACCCGCTCTGCTCTGATGTGCAAGCAAAACAACTTTAGCGTTTTTCAGTTCTTTTATCGTTGCTACATGACTCCTTATCCTCATATCATCAAGTATATTTCCTTCAGGATCCATGGGGGAGTTCAGATCTACTCTTACAAGAACAGTTTTATCTTCTGTATCAAAATCATCGATTGTGAGAAAATCCCTATCTGCCAATATATCCCTCGCCTGGGTTTAAATTTGTACCAAATTTTTCCCTATTATTTGTTGCGGATTTGGTAAACACTACTGTTATATTTATCTGTACCTTTTTTGATTACAAACCGATGGATTTGATGAAATTATCAACGTCTACATTATTATTAATTAATTCCATCATCTTTTCAATTTTAAGTTCCTGTTTTATCCGCGCACGACCTATTAAACTTTCCATGCGTTTGATTGTACTCATGGTATCACCGCGGACAAGGATTACAGGAATGTTTGCCTCTTCAGCACTACCAAGTACCGCTTCACTGGGACGTAGATTTCCTGTAAGAACCAAGCACTTTGCTTTTGCTTCAATTGCTGCAAGCTGTATGTCTGACCTGTCCCCGCCTGTAATCACCGCACAGTTTGGAACTCTTCTGAAGTATTTTATGGCTGAATTGACCTCCATTGCTCCGACCAGATAACGTTCAACCAGTGTGTTTAGGTTGTCTGCGCCTGTAAGCACTTCTGCATTCAAATCATCAACAATATCAGATATCGGAACCGATCGAAGGGTTATATCCTGTGGTATCACACCAAACACTTTAATTCCTTTTCTCTCAAGGTATGGAATTACAAGTTCTGAGACTTTTTCAAGATTGCTTTCTGGTACTTCATTCAATATAACACCAGCAACCATGTCAGAATCAGGTACCAGTTTTAAATCACATAGTATTCTGTCGATTGCATAAATCGAATCGTATCTGGTAACAAGCAGTATTTTAGAACCGAGTATCGAGGCGATTTCCGGATCTGAAAGATTATACATCGCTCCGCTGCCGATACCGCCACTGCCTTCTATAAAGACGATGTCTCTATTTCTGGATATATTCGAATATGCATCGGTTAATGTTTTATCAAAACGCTTTTCAACTCCCATGAGAGCATCATGGATTAAATTCTCCGTTTGAAGTATGGGGGTAATATCACTTAGAGAATCATCAAGACCGAGTAATGTACGGCTTTCTTCTGCATCCTCATCAGTCAAGAATCCGTCTTTATCAATTAACAGATTTCCTATTGGTTTCATATAACCTATAGAATAACCTCTGTCCTTCAAAATTCTTCCAAGACCATTACATAGTCCGCTTTTCCCCGAATATTCTTCGGATGAACTGATTAATATAGATACCAATATCTGCCTCCCATTAATTTCTGTTACATTGAACAATATGATTAAATTTATTCTTCTTCTCTTAATGTTAACCTGAGGTCCATAGCAACACAACCCTGATTATCAGGTAAAACTATCAACGGATTTATATCCAGTTCAAGTATCTGCGGAAAATCATTTACAAGCTGTGAAATTTTAATGAGTGTGTCGGCTACCGAATTAATATCATAGGGCTTTTCACCCCTTATTCCTGCAAGAATAGGATACGTTTTTATGGAAGATATCATATGTTTTGCTTCATCTCTGTTTATGGGTGCTACATTAAACGATACATCCTTTAACAGTTCTACATAAATCCCCCCCATTCCAAACATAAGAAGAGGTCCAAACTGAACATCCTGATTCATTCCAATGATCACTTCTTTTCCACCTGACACCATTTCCTGTACCTGTACACCGGTTATATCGGCATCAGGCATATACCGATAGACATCTGCCATCATAGTATGGTAGGCTCGTTCTACATCATCCGCATTTTTAAGGTTTAACCTTACCCCACCTACATCGGTCTTATGAGAGATGTCAGGAGATACAATTTTCATTACCACTGGATAACCTATCTGTTTGCAGGCTTTGATGGCTTCTTTTAGATTCTTCACTATTTTTGTTTTTACTGTTGGTATATCATAGGCTCTCAATATATCCAGTGATTCCAGACCAAGTGATAGCCTCTTGGACTGTGATGCTTCATCAATGACAGATTTGACTGTCTTTTTATCAGCAGTGATTTCTGGTGGTTTGGTATAGCTCTGTTTCCTGATATTATTATAGGTACTCAAAGCCCTCATACTGGCAACTGCTCTTTCAGGGAACGGATAATTTGGAATACTGTAGTCGTTTAATATTTTTTCACCTTCTGAAACCTGTGTACCTCCAACAAAACTACAAAGAATCGGTTTTATGGATGTTTTGACCTTGTCCGCAACTATTTCAGCTACTTTATCAACTTCAGTCATAGCCTGTGGTGAAGTCAGAATTATTATTCCATCAACATGAGGATCCTCCAGCAATACATCAATTGCAAATGCGTAAAGGTCAGACCCAGCGTCACCAAGTAAATCCACAGGATTATAAAGGTTGGAATTTGGAGGTAGATTTTCTCGGAGAGTTCGTATAGTAGATTCATCAAATGATGCCAGAGAAAGTCCTTCATTGTAACATGCATCCGCTGTCAATATCCCAAAACCACCTGCATTTGTCAGAATTGCCATGTTTCTACCTTTCGGTACAGGCTGGGACGAGAATGCACGAATATAATCCAGCATTTCCTGAAGCGAATCAGCACGTATTATCCCACTCTGTCGGAATGCAGCATTATAGGCTTCATCAGAACCTGCAAGAGTACCCGTATGAGACGAAACAGCTCTTGAACCTGCAGATGTCCTACCGGATTTGACCATTACCACAGGTTTAACACCGGTAACTCTGCGTGCTATGTCTATAAACTCATGACCGTTTTTCACACCTTCAAGATAAGCTGCTATTACTGCTGTGGAGTCATCATTGCATAATTCCTGAAGAAAATCATTTTCTGAAAGATCTGCCTTATTCCCGAGACTTATAAACTTGGAAAAGCCCACTCTGTTTTTATCAGCCCAGTCAAGGGTTGATGTACATATCGCTCCTGATTGGGACATTAATCCAATGTTTCCTTTATGTGCCATGAAAGAGGCAAATGATGCATTAAGGTTGGATGTAGTATCTATCAAACCAAGACAGTTTGGACCAAGCATCCGTATACCATATTTCCGAGCGGTTTCTACAGATTCTCTTTCCAGTTTTGCTCCTTCTATACCTGCTTCCTTGAAACCTGCAGATATAACTATAACACTTTTTACTCCTGCACGCCCACATTTATCAATGGTTTCTGGTACAAACCGGGCAGGTATCACAATAACAGCCAAGTCGATGTTATCAGGAACATCCAAAATATCAGGATAACATTTCAAACCCATTATCTCTTCAGAATTTGGGTTTATAGGTACAATATCGCCATCAAAATCATTAACAAGGTTTTTAAGCACCGAATTCCCTACTTTTCCTTCTGTACGTGATGCCCCTATAACGGCTACTGAATCCGCATTAAACATCTTTTCCAGCATATTTTTACTTAACCACCTACTAATATCTAATATTTGATTATAGATAAGTTTAAGGGAGAAGAACATTAGTTAATTGAGATAATAATTAAAGATAAATGTTAATACGGTGAATGTCCCATGAAAATATTAGGTATTTCAGGAAGTCCTAATGAAAACGGAAACAACGAAAAATTAATTAATCTGTGTCTGGAAACTGCAAAAAACAGAGGTTTTGAAACCGATCATATTTTTATATCTTCTTTAAATATAAAACCCTGCAAAGCATGTGGAGTTTGTAAAAACGGTGAACCATGCCCAATAGATGATGATATGGATCAGGTATATCAGCAATTAAAAGATGCTGATGGATTTATAGTGTCTTCTCCAGTATATTTTGGATCTGCAACCGCACAAATCAAAGCACTCTTTGACAGAAGTGTTTTACTCAGAAGACAGGGTTTCCAATTAGAGAACAAACCCGGTGGAGCACTGGCAATCGGTGGATCAAGAAACGGTGGACAGGAAAAAACATTGCAAATTATTCATGACTGGATGCACATACACGGTATGATTGTAGCAGGAGACAACAATCATTTCGGCGGAACCCTGAAAAAACCCATTGATTCTGA
>NZ_JAHENT010000009.1 GCF_018609725.1 Methanohalobium sp.
GAGAAGTAAGGCTCACTTTCAAAGCGTTGATGGAAGTAATGTTAGATGGTGATTACTGGGGCAAACCCTTCAACTTCCCGAAACCAGAAATTTCGATAGAGCCGCAGTTCATGGAAGAAGATGAAGAATTCAACAAACAACACCCTGAAATCCCGACATATGAGGATTTATACGACCTCTCATTTGAACTGGCAGCCAAGTTTGGTACACCTTATTTTGATAACCAGATACCAGCATACAGAGGCGCAGGCAAAGGTATATCCTGTTACCAGTGCTGTGCATACCAGTTCTCTGCAGATGAAGACAACGATGCGGATTTTGAAGATAAACTGTATTTCAAAGAAGGTAAACACTTCTCTATGGGCGCATGGCAGGTATTGACCCTTAACTGTCCAAGGTCTGCATATAGAGCTGATGGTGATTATGATGCACTCATAAGCGACCTGAAACGTCTGATGAACAGAAGTGTAGAAGTTTTCCTTGCTAAAAAACAATGGATGGATTATATAATAGACAACAACAGAATGCCTTTTGCATCCCAGAGACCCAAAGACCCGATAACAGGTGAAAAAGGTTCAATACTTGTTGATACTGACAGTCTGGTATATACCATCGGTGTTATCGGAATCAATGAAATGGTTCAATATCACACAGGTTGCCAGTTACATGAATCAAAGGAAGCTTTCAGACTGGCTGTTCGTGTAATGACTGAACTTGAGATGTATGCAAAAGATCTCAGTAACAAATACGGTATGCAAATTGCACTTGCAAGGACACCTGCAGAAACCACAGGTCAAAGATTTGCAGTGGCTGACCTCCTCCAGAAAGGCTTTGCGAATAAAGCTGAACAGGTAATTAAAGGTGATGTTGAATCAGCCAAACAGAAACTCAACAAAGACCATGACCTACCAATCTATTACACAAATGGTATACATATACCACCCAGTGCAGACTTGTCTATAATTGACAGAATCAACTACGAACATACGTTCTTTCCGATTGTAGATGGTGGAAACATAATGCACATCTGGATGGGCGAAGCACATCCGGATCCTAAAGGTTTGAAACAGTTTGCACTTAACATCGCGAAAAATACCCAGACTGGATACTTTGCATTTACAAAAGATATGACAGTATGTATGGATGATTTCCATGTTGCAGATGGTCTCAAGGACAACTGTCCAAATTGTGAATCCAGTAATGTAGAATTCCTATCCAGAGTAACAGGGTATATACAGGCTGTAGGTGGCTGGAACGAAGCTAAAAAACAGGAGCTTGAAGACCGTAAACGTTACGCTTCTGTGGATATGGTCTAAATATTAAGTGTTATTATGAAATTAAACCATGGTGGAACTGTACCGATATCTACTATCGATTGGCACGGAAGGGTGTCAATCGTTATATCTTTTAGAGGATGTCCTTTTAGATGCCCATACTGCCACAACCATGAACTTTTGTTCGGTTCTAATCCAGTTGATTTCGGTGAAATCGAATCACAAATCAACAAATCCAAAATTTTTGTGGACAATGTAGTGTTTACAGGTGGGGAACCGTTTATGCAACCCGATGCCTTGAAACATTTAGCGGGTTTTGCTAAATATAATAACCTGCTTGTGGGTATCAACACAAATGGTTTTTATCCGGAACGTATAAAAGAAATTGTTGATGAGGGCAAAGTTGATAAATTCTTTGTTGATTTAAAAGCTCCTCTTGATGATGTGGATTTATACAGAAAAATATCGGGTTATAATAGTCCAGATTATCCAGAACCTGTAAGCAGAGTGGCTGAATCTTTAAAAATATTATATGAAAATGGGGTTGAATTTGAACTTCGAACCACTGTGATTCGTGATTTTATAGGTAACTTCGATGACATAACAAAAATATCTGGATGGATATCCAAATATCTATCTAAAGATGTACCCTATGTTATCCAGAGAGGACTTCCTGGGCATTCAAAGGATTCGGATTTGCATGGTATAAAACCGCTGGAAAGAGAGGAAATCTTGGGACTTTCTGAATATGCCTGTAATTATTTGAATGATGTACGTATAAACACTGATTCAGGATATGAGAATGTTTGTTAATATTTACCGGTAAGTTTTGCTATACTTCTATGTAATCCATGGATGCTGAAAGGGCTTCCCATATACATCATCGGGCATTTATCTGTTATAAATTCTATTTCCGATTTTCTGGATGCTTCATCAAGTTCGAGAGTACCGGTTCTCCAGTGGATCCATACCCTTTTGACACCTTTGTCTTGTAAAGTATTGATAAAATCAGCCGGATTGTATTTTGTCGTGCCTATGACTGCGTTCTCCATGTCATCAGGAATATCTGAAATATTTTTTAATGTATCTGGGTCGGGTTTATCAGACAAATCAACCACACTGATATTTTTGTTTCGGTTGCCAAGTTCTTTTATGGTTAATTTCATTGCTGGTTTGGTTTTATCGGTGATTACTACAAAATTATCATAATTCCAGAATTTTTCCTGTTCAAGTTGAGCCATATAATCCCACTCCCCTGTCTAAATTTTGAAAAATGAAAATCAATCCAGGTTTTCAAGATATTTTTCTGTTATTTTGTCATGTTTTATGCCGTCAGATAACAGTTTGCTTTTGTCAATCCACATCTCTGATGGACTCTGCAACCCAGAGGGTTTATGTTGCACACGACTTATGGTATTGGATGTGATATTCTCCTGAGAACCAAGAGAATCAAACTGGTTAATATCTCTGTCCTTTAAATCATTATTTTTGGTCTCGCTATATTCTGGGTGTTCTTGGTTAACATATGGGTTTTGTTCTGTTATATTGGTGACACCATCACTATCGAGCCTCATATCAGATGCACTATGAAGCCCCTGGGCGTGGATGTCATCAAAACCGGTGACAATACCTGTAACAGGAGATTCAAGTGTTTCAAGTCCTCTACCCATAGTAAAAAGTCCGTTTAATTTGTTGCACTCACCAGTTTTATCAGTATCTTCATTTTCATTAGGATTACTATATCCAATGTTATCGTAGAGGTTGTTTTTATCTATCCACATTTCTGAAGGGCTCTGTAATCCCTGTGCTTTATGTGGTGTATATTCGATACCTGCTATCAAACCTGTAAAAGGTGATGCTATAGTATCAAGTCCATTGCCGAAATTGCAAAGGTCACTGGTATTAACGTTTTTGTACATATTTTCGTTGTTAGAATCTGTGTTATTTTTATTATCTAAATCCTCAGTCATTGTAATCCCGATTGGTTTTGTTTTATATTAATATCTTTGCTTAAACCTTACCAGAGCCTATACCCAGAATGTCGTATAATTTTTCCATGTCCAGTCCGTCAGAGACCATATCTCCCAGCATATTATAGGCTTCTTGTTGTGATATAATTTTTTGTGGCTTAAATTCCAGC
>NZ_JAHENT010000010.1 GCF_018609725.1 Methanohalobium sp.
AAAACGACTGCAAAACTTATAATCAAAAATGTTATCAGGTAATCTCTGGTTTTTATATTGAATTTTACTATTGTATTGGGGTTTCCTGTATACCCTTTGGAAAGCATAGCCTGATATACTCTTTGAGCCCTTTCATAACTTTTGACAACAAGCATTCCTACGGATTTACCGATTTTTGATATCGAAGAAATGTTTAAACCGGGTTTAAATCCCTTGGATGTCATTGCAGTCCACATCCTCTGGAATTCATCAAGGAAAACAAATATGTAACGATAGGTAAACATAAGCATCTGTACCAGCGGATTTGGGATTTTTAGCATATGTAACGCTTTGATTGTGGTATCAAATCTCATTGTTCCAAGCATTGTAAATACCAGTAGAATTGCTGTAAAAGCTCTAACAGTAATAAGAAATCCATAGGTAATGCCTTCATGGGTCACTGTTATATAGCTAATATTTACCAAAACATCACCATCGACGGTAAAGGGCATTATTATTAGAAAAGGGAGGATGAACAGGGATACCCATTTAACATGGTTGAATATAAATTTAAAAGGCAGTTTTGAAATAATAAGCAGTATGAAAGCTGCAATTAATGCCAGAGCAGCAAACCTGATGTCTTCTACAAAAACAGATGAGAATATAAGTAATGTGAATGTAATTATCTTTGTTCTGGGGTCAAAATTGTGGATTGGGGATTCAAGTGAAGAATATTTATCAATTTCAGGATATTCCATTAATTATTTTTCTCCTCTCCTTTATTATATCGTTTCCAGTTCATATATAGCATTCCTGCGCCTGCAAGGCCTGCAAGATACCCAAATCCAGAAATAATTTTTGTGTATATGGGATCCTCATTATTTTGTTCAGGCAATCCTGTATCTGATAGGTTTATGGTTTTATCTCCTCTGTGACCATCGGATTTCACTACTACCCTGTATTCTGATACACCCATTTTTGGTGAAAAATTGTATGCACCATCTTCATCGGTTGTCCCTTCAATATATATCTCTTCTTTACCGTTTTCAATTGTATATACTTTAACATCAGCTTTTTCTATGGATTCTCCTCCTCCATACCATGATTTTATCTGTATCTCATTAATCTGGCTCTCTACATGTACCCTATGGGCAGATACGGTATGTGTAAGAGACATAGCCAGAATCAGTAGTAATATTAATATGCTCAACCAATTTAATTTATTCATTTTTCCCACCACCTTTAACAGGTAATAATTCGGGTTTTACTTTAAGCAAAAATGCAACTATAGATACTGCAACCAGACCTTCTATTATCATAATAGGTATATGTCCTATCGCTATAAGACTTGCAGGAGTTGTTAATTCTTCTCCTGTTAGCATAAAACTGAATACAAGGAATACAACTGAAATTATAACCGCAAATCCTCCACTGATACCTCCAAACAAAGATTCTATTTTATTTCTAAATGGTAATCGTTTAACACCTGTTTTAAAAATACCGTATGAGATTAGTGCGGGAATCCCGAGTATAACGGTATTTATGCCTATGGTTGTAACACCACCATGTTGGAACAAAAATGCTTGTAGTGAAACTCCGGTAAATATTGCAGGGAATGAAAGAATTCCAAGAATAACACCAACAATACCGTTGAGCATAAGGTGAACACTTGTGAAGCCCAGTGGAATATGTATTAATGATGCTACAAAAAAGGCTGCAGTGATAACAGATAGTTTAGGGATTTGCTCGGCTATATCACCGTGTTTTTCACTCCACCAAAGAGTCACGCCTATTATTATAAAGCTTAGAACCCATCCGAATGCAACTACAGGGAATGACAGAACACCGTCTGATATATGAACCATTGCTAATCTCTCCAAAAAATAATGGGCTTAAGTGCCCATAGATATTATTTAGTTTTTCTTAATCCTGCCGGTTCCAATTGCCACTGCACCAATGATCCCTGCTGCAGCAATTAGGAATCCAAACCCTGGAAGGCTGGTTGTCTCCTGTTCATTTGAAGATGAATCCTTATCAGTCGTTGACTGTTCAGTTGCAGAATCAGATGGTGTGGATGTGTTTTCTGCGGGGAACTCTTCAATTACAGGTAAAATAAATACTCCTCTTTTATCCAGTCCGTCTTCGATTTCTTTTGTAGCACCTACAAACCAGATACCCGTTTCGTCAAGTGTGTACATGAAATCTCCATTTTCATTGGTTTTTGCAACTCTTGTAAAAACCATGGGTGGGTCATTAGAATATTTATCCTCTGCAGATTTTACTATTTCTTTTGCAGTGGATTCTTTGTGATATTCTTCAACCTCTACAGTGGCGTTGGGTAATGGTTCTTTGTTATACAAAGCTTTTCCTGAGAACACAAACCCTTCTTCCATTCCATAAGGTCTCATATATGGCATAATTTCGGTTTTCTGTCCAGTTTCTGTATCCCATCCTTTCCAGGCTTCAGTTCCTGAATGGATAACTGCTTTTGTATAATCTACCAGGCCGTGTTCTTCAGTTTCCAGTTTGACGGATAGAATATGGTCTCCTCTCTGGTCAACGGTATATGATACTTGATAGGCTTTTTTTTCCTTTACAGTAGTTTTTTCTGGTGATAGTTCAACAACACTACCATCAGGTTTTGTGACATTAACTACAGGTTCATCACCCGGAAAATCAAACATTATATGCTCATAGGGATGTCCCCATACCAGCACAATCTCTTTTGTTTCACCCTTTTCAGCTATGTAATCTTTTGGTGTTACATCCGTATCTCCACCGGGAAATACCATTGTGAAATGAGCACTTGCAACACCTGTAAAGCACAGCACAAAACCTATTGTACAAAGTATTAACATTACGCTTTTTTTCAATTTCTTACCTCCTTTGATAAATATACTTTTATTCAATTCAGTATTACTAAAACCTACAAAAGTATTAACATATAACATTTTCGATTTTATAATTAACAGTAAATCAATTTTAACAACAAATTTGTATTAGTATCAATAAATCAGATTACATGAAGCAAATTCAGGAAAAAAATAATATGGATATCTCGAACACACTTTCAAAAAAAGGACTCGATGCCTATATAATGATCGGCGAATCTCATAATGCTGATATGTATTATACAACCGGTTTTTTTGCATCTGATAAGTTCACATATTTGCAGACAAACAGTGGGGATGAAATATTACTGGTATCAGAAATGGAGCGTGGACGAGCTGAGAACGAATCACGGATAACAAATATAAGAACAACGCAGGATTATGATTATCGGTCCAAAATAAAATCCAGGTCTGACCCATCTATTGCTTTCAGTGACACACTCGGTGAGCTTCTTGGTAAAGAAGGAATCAGAAAAATTGGTGTGCCGCACAACTTCCCATTTTTCATTGCGCAAACCCTTAAAGAGCAGGGGTTCTGGTTCATGCCCATAAAAAGCCCTTTCAAAGATATGAGGACAAAAAAAAGTGAATCAGAAATAGCAAATATCGAAACAGTCCAGAATGCCTGTGAAAAAGCAATGGATACAGCAGTAAATCTGATTTCAAATGCATCAGAATCTGATGGTGTACTTTATAATGAAGGTGTTGAACTTACATCTGAATACGTGCGCAATGCCATCGAACATAGGCTTCTTGATTTTGGCTGTGAA
>NZ_JAHENT010000011.1 GCF_018609725.1 Methanohalobium sp.
CTCAAATACAATCAGGTCGTATCTCTCTACCAATAATTTGCTCAGACAATGCGAGAAATGGTTTCTAGCAGCAACAACTTTCCTGTGAATTCTGTTCACTTTCTGTTTCTGCTTATTATAATTGTTTAATCTGAATTTCATTCTCGATAATTTTCGCTGTTCTTTAGCAAGTCTTTTCTCAGCTTTCCTGAGAAATCTTGGTGGGTTGACAAAATCATCATCTGATGTAGTTATGAAAGATTTCAGTCCCAGATCAATACCTACAGCGTTTTCAGGTGTTTCAGGAGTTGGGTTTTCTGACAATTCTACGGTCAGATATGCAAACCATTGTTTACCTTCCTTTTTCAGAGTGCAGGTCTCCAGTTCGCCATCTGGTAGTATATCGACATCAATCTTGATGGGATTTGATTTACCGGTTATTTTGGATAAATATAACTTATCTTCTTCAAGTTTCCACCCGTTCCCATGCTGTTTATATCTGAAACTACTGAAATCTTCTTTACTCTTGAATTTGGGATGACCTTTCGGAAGAATTCCATCGTATTTGATAAATCCTGATAAATTGTTCCCACAGGGAACGTCTTTCTTTTTAACAAACATCCCTTTTTTAAGTCTGGTGTTTTTCAGTCTCCCTTTTTTCAAATCATCAAAAAACTTGTCATAAGCAAAACATAATCTCTGGAATATATCCAGTCTTACTGATGAATGTATAGGATAATCCAGATTTTTTAGATATCTTTCCAAATCTGATCTTTTTACAGATAGACCGGATCTTTCGTATAAATCGACTTGGAGTGACAGAAGATGGTTCCAGATTGACCTGCAGTACTCTAAAGTTTCATCCAGTTTTTCCTCCTGCTCAGGAGTTGGATGTATCTTGAATCGTAAATTCCTGCAGTTTTGACATTCTTTACGAACCATCAACCCCACTCTTTAACTTGATACTGATTATATGTTTCAAAACTATTTAAATTTTATCTACTGCTAGCGATTATCCCGTTTTATAAAGATGAAGAAAACCACGATGTTTTTAGCATCGTGGTATAACAAAGAGTCAAAAAAAGTATAAGTATTTTGCTAAACGATTGTATAATGCATGTATCTGACCCAGAAGAACCATCTCCGTGCTGATAAGCAGACCTATGAAACTTTGAAGAGGTTGACCAAACTGTCCAAGAACCTGTACAATTATACATTGTACACCATCAGGCAGTATTTCTTCAACTATGGGAAATATCTCAATAAGAATACTGCTTATCACACGGTTAAAGAGAACGAGAATTACAAATTGATGCCATCTCAGGTTGCCCAGAATACTGTGGAAACTGTAGATGGTGGTATGAAATCGTTCTTTAAGCTTCTGGATAAAAAAAGAAAAGGAGAATATGAGAAACCAGTTTCTCTCCCAAAGTATCTGGATAAAGACAGTAATTTCATATGTACATTCAAGAAAGATCAACTGAAGGTTATCGACGGTAAAATCAGATTATCGTTGGGTTTAGATTATTACAAAACTTATGGAACCAAGTATCTATATTTCAAGATACCTGATAACGTAATAGGTCAATACATTAATCAGGTTAGGATTATCCCGAAATACAAGGGTAGATGGTTCGAGATTGAATATGTATATCATGAAGATGGGGAGATAGCTGAACTGGATTATAACAGACATCTGTCGATAGACCTTGGAGTGGACAACTTTGCGACCTGTGTAACAACCAGCGGGACTGCTTTCATATTAGACGGCAGGAGTATCAAATCTTACAACCGCTGGTGGAACAAGGAGAAGAGCAGGTTACAGTCAGTCTACGATAAACAGAATGTAGATAATGGAATCAATATGGATAGTTTTTCTAATAAAAGATTCTGGAAGATAAATGATTTTATGAACCAGTGTGTTAATCATATAGTGAAACACTGTCTGGAAAATAGAATCGGCAATATTGTGATTGGAGAGATGAAAGAAATCAAACAAGAACAAAACATCGGTAAAGAAAACACCCAGAACTTCCAGAAGATACCGTTTTCTAGATTTAAACAGAAATTAGCTTCTAAGTGTGAATACCATGGTATTAAGTATCACGAAGTAAACGAAGCTTATACCAGCAAGGTAGATGCACTGGCTTTAGAACCCATTAGAAAACATAAGAAGTATCTTGGTAAGAGATCGAAACGGGGTATCTTCCAGTCATCTACAGGTAGACTGATCAATGCCGATATCAATGGAGCATTGAATATTCTGAGAAAGGTAATCGGTGATTCCCTTTCAGGGATAACCGATAGTGGGGATGTGAACTCCCCTGGAAGAATAAGACTTTCAAGGTAGACTTCTTCCGAAGCCGCTGAGTCTTTAGCTCAGCGGTAGTTCACTTATACTTGTTTTTGTGGGGCCTGACCTAGGGTTGATATTGCCGTTTTTATCTGGTGCTGTCATGGTTATACTGGGAATGGGACTTTTCCTGATGGGTGTTAAACTTGGTATGCTGCCCATGGGTGAATCCACTGGTTCTGAACTGCCAAAACATGGCTCACTGTTGTTTATTATAGTTATAACCTTTTTACTGGCATTTCTGGTTACAATTGCCGAACCAGATGTACGGGTTTTAAGCAGCATGTTTGCTATGGTATCTGAAGGAGTGTCCCGAATCGCATTGATTATTTCTATTGCATTAGGGCTTGGAGTATTTGTAGCAATATCCATGCTCAGAATTGCTTATGGAATACCTATTAAATATCTGTTCACTGTCGGCTATCTTTTTGTGATTATACTGTCTTTCTTCACACCACCAGAATTTCTTGCAATTTCTTTTGATGCTGGAGGAGTGACCACCGGACCATTAGCAGTACCTGTGATACTTGCACTTGGTATAGGGATAGCTTCGATGCTTGGTGGTAAATCCGAACTTTCAGATGGATTTGGGTTAATTGGTCTTGCATCGATAGGTCCAATAATCACTGTCATGTTAATGGGTGTGTTTATCTAATGCTTTATGGAGAGCATGGATTACTAACAGTTTTAATAGAAGTATTGGAAGCATTGTTACCATTATTGATATTTTTTGCAATTTTCCAGATTCTATATCTCAAATTTCCAAGACTGGAATTACTTAAATTAATTATAGGAATAATACTTACTGCTATTGGTATGATACTATTCCTTTATGGTGTATACAATGGGTTTTTGCCAGTTGGGCAAGAAATTGGTGA
>NZ_JAHENT010000012.1 GCF_018609725.1 Methanohalobium sp.
ATTCGATCATCTCGGCAGACACTCTCGGATCTCTTCCAATCACGATATTGTTATATATCCTGCCGAGCACATGGCCGAGTTTCAGTGCCAGGTCTACTGTCACGTCTCTGTTTGCAATCCCCCTGATGCCTGATGAACCGAATAATTTCATTATTAAAACTCCTTCTTTCTAATCCTTTATCCTTGTTTAGGTCTTAATCTCTGGTTCTAAAATTCAATACTTTCTGATTTTCTGATTATTCATTCTACGGTGACGCTTTTTGCCAGGTTTCTGGGTTTGTCTATGGAACACCCTCTTGCCAGTGCTGTATAATATGCCAGTAACTGCAGGACGATAGTCGACAATATCGGTGACAGCAGTTCTTCAGTCTCGGGAACCCTCAACACGATGTCCACATATTTATTTATCTCATGGTCTCCTTCTTCTGCTACTGCAATCACTGTAGCGTTCCTGGCTTTTACTTCCATGATGTTGCTGAGTGTTTTATCATAGGTATGCCCGGGAGTTGCTATGGCTACTACCGGTGTGTTGTCGGTGATCAGAGCCAGAGGACCGTGTTTGAGTTCTCCTGCAGCGTATCCTTCAGCATGTATATATGAGATTTCCTTAAGTTTAAGTGCGCCTTCCAAAGCTACAGGGTAATTAGTGTACCTGCCGATGAAGAAATAGTCTGATACATCTGAAAACTGTTCGGCACATTCCCTGATGGTATCTTTGCTGTTCAATATTTTCTGTATATTCCCGGGTAATTTTTTGAGCGCCCTGATAAAATTCCTGGAATCATCGGTATTGATTTTATTCCTGACCCTTGCAAAATGGACAGCCAGCAAGTATAATATCGTAAGTTGTGATGTGAAAGTCTTGGTCGCTGCGACTCCTAACTCTGGCCCGGATTTTATGTACATCGTATCATCGGCGTCGCGTGTGATAGAACTGCCGATTACGTTCGTGATTGCAAGTGTATTGCATCCTGATGATTTCAAACTCTGCAGTGCTGCTATGGTATCTGCTGTTTCTCCCGACTGACTGATGGCTATACTCAAGACATCGTCATCCTCGCAGAAAACAGGATTCCTGTACCGATACTCTGAACCCGTGTCGATGTTTGTGTGGATACCTGCAAGCTGCTCGAAAAGGTATCTGGCTATTAACCCGGCGTTGTATGAAGTTCCGCAGGCTATCAGTTCGATGCGGTTTAGGTTTCGTATCTGTTTCTTCGTCAGGTTGAGTTCATCAAGGTTTATCGAACCATCCAGTTCGGATAGTTTACCGGCAAACGTGTTGTAAACTGATTTTGTCTGCTCATGGATTTCTTTCAACATGAAATGCTCGTAACCCGCTTTCTCGGCATCTTCGAGATCCCATTCAACTCTTGTTTTTTCCTTCTCTACTGGTTTGCCTTCAAGGTCGAAGAATTGTACATCGTTTTTTTGGATCTGTGCGATTTCCAGGTCTTCGAGGAAAATAACATCTTTTGTGTGTTTCAAAAAAGCGGTAATGTCTGATGCTGCGAAATTGCAGTTGTCTCCAAGTCCTACGACCAGTGGACTGTTCTTTTTGCCTGCGATTATCTCATCAGGTATATCTTCACACACCGCTGCTACAGCATATGATCCTTCCAGTAATTTCAGGGTTTTCCTGAACGCGGTATGGAAATCCCTTGATTGTTGATAATTTAAATGTAATAAATGGGCGATAACTTCCGTATCGGTCTCGGATTTGAATTCATAACCCATCTCTATAAGTTCGTCTTTAAGTTGGTGGTAATTTTCTATGATCCCGTTATGTACTACTGAAATGTTTCCTGATAAATGTGGATGAGCGTTTTGTTCTGTGGGCTGGCCGTGGGTCGCCCAGCGAGTATGTCCTATCCCTGTATAACCGTCGATTTCCGGTAATTTTGATTCAAGTTCTGAGATTTTGCCGGGAGCTTTGCAGGTTTCCAGCGAACTGTTTAGTATGGTGATGCCGACGGAATCATAACCCCGGTATTCCAGTTTCTTCAACGAATCAATGAGTTCCTGTTTTGCCAGGTTTACCCCCACGTATCCTACTATCCCGCACATTTAGATCACGATCGAGTTCCTTACGATTCTTTGCTGTATTACGTTTGCGGATTCTATCCTGCAGTTTGTGTCTATCAATACACCGGCTTTAATTAACACGTTGTGTCCGATCATGTTGTCATCACCTGTGACAGTACCGAGTTTATCGGCGTGGTGGAGTATTCCTTTCATCTCTATCATCAGGTCCTCTTTTTCTTCGGTGATAAAGTATGGATTGATTGTGTTATTGCCGCCGATTATCGAATTGGATATGTAACCGTGGGTGCCGATTCTCGTGTTGTCCATTATGATACAGTTTTCCAGATGATTGAAGGGTTCGACTGAACAGTTGTCGCCAATACTTGTCGATGATATGATGACGGTGTTTGGACCTATCTCGCAGTTGTCTCCTATTATCACCGGTCCTGCGATGTAGGATCCAGACCTTATTACCGTGTTTTCTCCCACAGCCACATCTCCTCTGATAACTGCACCGTCTTCGATTGTGCCTTTTATGTCAAAATCTTCGTATTCGTTAAGAACCATAGAATTGGCTTTCAACAGGTCCCATGAATGTATAGCATCTATCCATCTGGAGTTTGTCGTGACATTTGTTACTTCAAAACCGTTATCGATCATCAGCTGCAAGGTGTCTGTAATCGCATATTCCCCGATTTCTGATATAGGAGTCTGCTCGATTATCTGGAAAATCCGGGGGTTTAAAAGATAGATACCGGTGTTCACCCTGTTAGTAATCTTTTCTCTGGGTTTTTCTACAATCTTTGTTACTTTATGGTTATCTGTGAGTACGACGCCGTATCCGGTGGTGTCTTTTATCTTACTGGTTAATATTGAAGCGTCTCCATCATGTTTGTCGATCAGGTCTGATAGGGTATCAGGTTCGATGATGTTGTCACCGTTTAATACCATGAACTGGTCATCGTCCTGGACAAGGTCTTGTGTTTGTAAAACAGCATGAGCGGTACCAAGCTGGGATTTCTGGTGGATGTAGGTGATGTTTACACCGAAATCTTTGCCGTCTTCAAAATAGTCCATTATCCGCTCCTTTTCATAACCC
>NZ_JAHENT010000013.1 GCF_018609725.1 Methanohalobium sp.
AATATCCATGCGAAACCCCAATAAATTATTGAAAAACCCCAAGACAAAACCGAAGCAACTTGATCTACTGTATCAAATACACCACCAACATACGGAATTCTCTTAAACCATGAATCGTCAGATTTAGTCTCTTCCATTTTATAATTTAAGTAGGAAATGAAACTACCATCAGAATTACGTTTTAATCTGGTATGAGTAAATTGAATTTTATACCCGTCTTGAGATATTGTAGTTGCATTATTTTCTGTAATTCTCTCTGTTGTAGATGTTTGAATACTACCACTATTAAATGTGGTGAATGTGACATTCATTTCTGGATCTGATTCGTTATTCAAGTTCACCCATGTTACTTGGTTACCATTTGTAGTATCACCATCTAAAAACACGTTATCTCTCGTCCCACCACCTGTTGATGAGCTTTCCCATATCAACTCACCTTGTGTTGGTGTACCTGGCGATCGCGGTAGTTCACCTGCAAAATCAAACCTATCGTTTGTTACATTAAGCGATGGTATTTCGGAGGGTTGTACATCTTTATCTCCTAAACCTAATGCCGGAAATATAAATGACATTAATATTACAGCTGTAGTCATTGAGATAAGAATAGCAAAATCAAATGAAGTGAAATTCATATGCTATCACCTGTCGTTAAGCTCCAGGTTTGAAATGCAAGGAGAGGTAACATAATAGCTAATAAAACATACATTAAATTAACATAAAAAACGTATTGACTCTCAATAGTTAAAAAACCAAATGCCAAAAATGCTGTAAAAGCACCAAATTTAAATGATCTGGAAAACAATCCAATAATTCCAAAAATTGTGACTACAAAAGTTAAGAAAAAGAATGTGTTATCAAATATCTCTGTGATACTGGCGGCAATTACCATACTTACTTTAAGTTGATACTACACGCAGTTAAATATTTCCTGAAATATCAATTTTTAGATATTTTTAACGTAAAAAACGTATATAACCATACTAACGCCAATAGCTGATGAGGATATAATATAGGTAAACCAAAAATAATTTATTGATATATCCAACCATAGAACAGCTGATAATGTTATAGACATTAACGCCCAACTAACTGTGGATATAGCAGATTTCATTTTTATACTGGCCCAAATAAAAGCGAACATACTTATTGATATAAATATAAGCTGACCATTCGATAATGTATCAAACATTATTACCACTTAATGCTTAATGAGCCAATGACTAAAAATATTACGATAATAGCTAAAAATACACGTAGTGAATCAAACATAGGTCCACTATGTTGCTGGATAATTTGATTATAAATTTCTGGTAATATAAATGCTGAAAAAAGTGAAGTTATAGCAATTACGAAAACACTGACAATTGTTCTATTTGTCATAAAAAACTTTTATTCTACATAAATATAAATCTTATCCACCTGTCTTCATTGCATATCTAACTACCCACAAAACTACTGCAATGACGAAAAATAGTGGTAGAATACCAAATAGACTTTTTTGTCCACTACTCCATCCATATTCTTTAGGATACCCGTATGTTACTGTTGCTGTTGTAGTATCTGCTATACTGTCAACAGTTACATTGATATCCCCATCATCCATAGTTATAGTTTGTGTTGTTTGGTTACTAATAGTTACAGTTTTCGATCCAGCTGTATCAGTATCATTTATCACAAATGTGATTTCTTCACCTGTTTTATTGATATCTGTTGCATTTGAGTAAACATTTTCTACAACATTGTAGTTTTGTTCCTCATTTTGCGTAATAGTAGCTGACTTGGTATCTGTATTTAGCTCACCGATCGCCAGTGGTAGGACATTTGCAACTATTATTCCCACAACGAGGATTGTTATTGCTATTCCTACCCCTTTTTTTCCATCCATAAATTAAATAAAATTTTTTGCGTTATTTAGTGAGTTATTCCATAGCCATGTTAACGACATAAAGCACAATAGCCAGGACGAAAAAGATGCCGAGAATACCGAATAGTGACGCTTCGGCATCACCCCATGTTGATGTATCAACTGCATTTAGCTCATTAATAGCGATCGGTAGGAGATATGCAGTCATAAGCGCGACTACGAGCACAGTTACAGCCAGATTGACGCCTTTATTGACTTGTGATTGCCCCCTAACCCCAAGTTTGGTTTTGGCTGTGATTTCAGCCAAAGTCTGTGTTCTGCTAAAAGTCTCTTTTACGCTATTCATACGATCACTCGCGCACTGCGTTAGGCTTTTGATTGCCATATGTGCTTTTATCGCTCGGTGAGTATAAAGTCTTACGATAGTTTAGATAAAGCAAAAATCTATTATACCTATGGTATAGTATATTAGCATGGTAGTAGTAGTAAATGCAGATTATCGCAAACGCGCTTCTGAATATGGCAAAAAGTATCGCTAAATCCAGTGGTAGTGGATTGGAAATTAGAGTAAAAGAAAATACAATAAATGTAAAATTTGTTCCAAAAGAAAATACGGATAAAAGGGTGTGGGAAAATTACTATAAAAATGCAGCAATTTATATTAAAGATTCCGCAAATCCTGTAAAGATTAATGTAAATCGAGATAATATTGGTAATTTAACTGTTGATAACTTAGTGGCATCAAGCTATTATGCGTCAGTTATGCGTATGGATTCGATCAAAAAAATGTATGGTGTATCTGGATCAAAAGATGATATGATTGAGAAATTAATGTATGCGTGTTTAGCTGGTATTGCTGTAATTGCACTGCTAATTATTGGTACAGCATAACTATGTCTGATGATTTAATAGATCCAGAAGTTGAAAAAGAAGTTACAGAAGCTATGGGCGAAGACCCATTCTTCACCGAATATGCGACACAAAAAAAATCAGGTGGTGAGAAAGATACTATCGCTAAAGATTTTCTCCCAAATAAGGAGGAAATGAATCAAAAAACGAGATTAACCCCTACACAAGTAATAGCAATGACGAGAGCGTCTACTGTCGGTGAGACATTTGAAGAATTATCAGAATTACAGCCCACAATTGATAAACAAATTAGACTGTTGCAAGAACATTCAGTATCTCTAAAAGGACAAGGGAGAACAGAAATTGTTAAAGTATTAACATCTATGTTTAATGAGGAGGCCGAAGGTGATTTGTCCCAAAATGCTATGTTTGAAATGTTTGCGAAAAATGATGAAGAAAATGATTAAAATCTCCAATAATTCTGGTGATGTTACTGGTTACAGAGTAAAAAATTTTCAGTATAGTTCGTTAGGTAAAGTAATACTTCATAGACTATATAATAACCGCGATCTAAAAATGCTAATCACGAGTAAAGGTAATACTACTGGAACAGGTAAAACTACTTTAGCTATAATTTTAGCCAGAAAAATCAGTGAATATTCTAATGAGATATTTGATGAAGATATTTCTTGGAGTGCAGAAAATCACTCATTTTTGAATGTTTATGAATATTTAAATAAATATAAAAATGCGAAAAAAGGAACTCCGCTTATAACTGATGAATTAGAATATTTGGCTGATAAAAGAAGGTCTTTAACTCACGAAAATGTTCATTTTTCTCAAGCATGGCAGATGTTGAGATATAAAAATGTAGTAACTATAGCTACTGCTCCAAGTATGGCAAATTTAGATATGCGTATTGAGGAAAATACAGATATATGGATTAACATTATTTATCCAGGTTTAGCACATATTTATTATGTTACTATGGATGATTTTACTGGCGAAATTATTTACAAAAGAATAAGACAATTTAATTTTGTTGAATGTATTAGATGGAAGCCTCTTGATGATGATGAAGATTATAAAATATTATCGCAAAAGAAAGAGAATCAGGGAATACCGGGAATTGATGAAGATGAAGATATTGATAGTTATAATAAGGAGGAATTAGAGAAAGAAAAGAGTAAGACAAAAAGTGAAGTAACTGAAGAATTAACAACAAACTTACTCAAAATGAAAAAGTCAAAAAACATTGATTTGACACAAGAAGAAATAGCGGAAATTGTGGATATGTCACAACAATACGTTTCAAAAGTAAAACGCCAAAATTTATCGAAAGCTATCTAAGCCTCATATAGCCATTCTAAGCTGATTTTGCAGTAGGTTATGTTTACCACTTAGAAAGAGAAAACTCTAATAGTATATAAGCCTTATGATTGATGTTTACCCCATTGTATTAGAGCTATATGTACTTAATAGTTTCGATATTGCTGTAACCGCAGAGTGGTGGGCCAGTCAGTTACTCGCGCGCGACAGCCCACTATGCGGCACGGCCTGTCTGCGTTAAAAATGATAAAATTTTTTTAGAATCTATTTCACTGCTGCTCTATCTGAAATTGTGTGTTCTCCTCTATTCCGAATCGAGTTATTTGATAGGTGTTACCCTCCAGTGTGCCACTATCCTGTTTACACTGATCGAGCATACCCAGTAGTCGTCTACTTGACGTTAGGAGGGTTAGACCGTCTTCGCTATCTTCAGCTGTTTGTAGCACGTTATCCAGCTCTTCATCACAGTCGTTAGTTTCGACTACTTTAGCCACAGCAAACGATACAGCAGGTCCGTATTGTGTTTCGATCATTTGCCCATCATCGCCAAATTCCAGTGTGATGGAAGACCCATCGCGTAGGTGGGAGGCTTTGATAGTTGGTGGCGCTTCGGTTAGCTCACTGTTTTGCCAGTCTGACATTGCAGATTATACAAGGATCTATAGACATATAACTCTTACTTTTATCTATTTTTAATAAGGATTATATCTGGATATAGCCAGTGGGTTTATGCTTATGGGTCTATTATGGTATGATACCACCTAACAAGTGGTGGGTGAATTATGGATAAGTCACAAAGAGGATTGGGGGAATGGGTAGATCTATACCCAAAAAATAGCAGACAGACAAAAATCACAGAATTTATAAAATGAGAAATATAACTTGGGAATGTGCTTGCGGAAACCGGGAAAAAACATACCGAAATAATCACATACAAAGAGAATGTTGTGAGTGTGGTTGTAGGGGAAAAAGACGACCAATAAAAGACGAAAATAAAGATGTATTAACACCATATACAGGCAGGGATATATATTGGTAATATGAATAATAAATGTTGTTTTTGTGATAAATTGGTAGTTCCAGTCAAAGAATATTTAATAGAATATAAATATAACGGTTTAATGACTTGGGAGACAATTATTTGCTGTAATAATTGCTATAATGAGTAAATTAGAGAGAGCTTATATTGATAAATCAGATCAAGTATTCAAAAAAGTTACAGCAAAAGATGGGAGAACTATGCACTTTAAAGACGGCACACCAATAAGTAAAAATGCGTTTAATGGTGGACAAGCAAATTTAAAATATGAGGGTCAGCCTGTAAAAGTTGCAGTGCCGTCAGATAAAAAAGGTGTTGAATATGAACGTAAAGAAGTAAGACCTCAAGAAGCTTCAGCATTAGGACAAGAACTTAATTTCATGCGTGATGATATTCCTGGGGAACCAAGAGATACAGTCTTTTTAGATGGTGAGCAATATGATACTTCTCAATTGGTTGAGTTAAATGATAAAATTACGGAAAGATACGGGCCTGATGCAGTAATGAGATATTAGGGTAATGAGGGATATAACGCACTGTCATAATCAAAGACCAGTTTATGAGACTAATTCTGAACAGTTATTTGACTGGAATGATCCAATGTCTGTTAGTGGTGAGATAAAAAACCCATCTTTTAATACTTATCACCCATTTATTATAGACATAGAAACAAGTGCAGATTTAGGCCAAAGACCAATTTTATTAGTTGGTTATAATACATTAGAAAGTCGTTTAATAGTTTTATATAGTTTTGGATATCAGGGATATTTAATCTCTAAATCGAAAATAGAAAAAATGTGTTCGGAATTTGAACCAGATAAAATCACATTACAAAATTTATCCCAATCAAATTTTGAACAATTTGTTTTAAAACCAATTGCTGATTTTAATCAGAAAGCAAAAAATCGAAATGATTGTAATAGAATATCATTAGTTGCCCATAATGCACCATTTGACATACCTATGATGGGCTCACCTGATGATAGTTTATTATCTAATAACAAAATAGGCCAGCAATACGAAATGGCAGTTCAATATGATGATTATAAAATGATAGGGCATAGGGCTGGCCAATTTGGTCATATTTACACATTTTTAGATAGTTCTAAAAGCTACGAATCATTGCATATACCAATTGGTGATACTCTTGTAGGCGCTAAATCGCTTTGGATACCTGGCAAATTAGGTGATGCTTGTGAATCATTAAATACTAATATCAATGTTACAGATATTGATTCGCATGGGGATTTGAGTGATGAGTATGTTGAATATTGCATCAATGATGTTTTCGCCACATATGAATTATATAATGCTTTAAACTCACGTTTACAGAAAATGTTTGGTAATTTACCGCTTGAGCATATCTATTCTACTGCGTCAATAGGTAAGTATATTTTACGTAAGATGAATTATAAAAGAGTAGGGTATAGTACTGAAGCTATTGATGTTATTGCACCTGCATATTTTGGCGGTAGGACTGATGCCAAAATAACAGGTGAAGTGATTAATAATCAGAGATATACAGATATACTATCACAATATCCGACAGTATCCAAATTAACTAATGTTTGGGATTTTATGCAAACAGAATATGTAACAAGAGAATGTGTTAAACCAGATGATTTACCTAAAGTCGGTGATTTAACAAAACAAGAAACTTGGAGAGATATTTCTGATTATTACGTGAAAATCAAACCAAAAGGTGCGACATTACCAGTAAGAACACCACACTTAGAAGATACGACAAAAGTTATTACAGCAAAAGTCCATTCAGAAAAGGAATTACATTATCATTACATGGATATAATAGCTGCAAAATTAATTGATGGTAAAAGTAAATTCGATATAGTATCTGCGTATAAAATGGTTAAAAACGGTGAGCAAAATCTAAAATCTTCTAAAGTTGCTGGAGTTGATATTAATAGCCATGATAACGTTATGGCAAAATGTATAGAAGCGAGAAAAAATATACAATTAGATCAGGGTTTTAAAGACGAAAGAACAAATTCATTAAAAATTGTAGCAAATAGTTTATATGGTGTGTCAGCTGAAAGAATTGTGAAAGAAACGCCAGAATTACCAGTTTCCGAAAGACACGATTTTGCTTCAGAAAATGGTTTTTATAACCCTCATGTAGCTACAACTATAACAGCTGGCGGTAGGTTGCAATTAGCATTAGGTGAGTCCATAGCGAAAGAGAATGGTGGGAGATTAAACTACTGCGATACAGATAGTTTGATAGTATCTGATAACGTAGTTGATGAGGTTATTAATGCATTTAATAACCTCAATCCGTATTCTGGTGAGGCCGGGGATTTACAAGTATTAGAAGATGAAAAAGGCCAAATAGGTAACTTATATGCAGTAGGAACAAAGAAATACGTATTTTTCGATAATTCTGGCGAAATTTTAGAAGTTAAAGAACATGGATTGGGTAACTACGATAATTTGCGGAATACAGAAGTTATAAAAAGACTTTGGGCAACAATAATGTCTTATGATTTAGGTGAAAACCCCCTTAATGTCAATATTTTATATGATGGTAAATTAAATGAATGTGTTCTCTGGTCATTTAATGCAACTACACGTTCTATGCGTGTATTAATTGACCAATTTACTGATGATTTTATTAGGTATGGTGATTGGATACAATCAACATTAACATATGATGGTAATGTGAGATATATAGCGTTGGATTTGATGGAAAAAAACAAAGATGATGAGATATGTAAAGTCTTAACTGAAAATGAGGATATAAAATACGCTAAAACTGTCGAATATTCAAAAATGCTGAATGATGGGGATCTGAAAACTGTTAGGGATGTAGTTATGAAATTTTCCCAAGACGCAAAAACAATTGATGAGAAACCAAACGTATGTGTGACAAAAACTAAATCAGTAACAAAAGAAGCTACAAGTAGGAGAGATATATTTTTGTCTAAATTAGAGCAATCATTTAGAGATAATATGCAGTTGGCAGCTAAGTGGATTTTTGATTAACATTTAAATAGCTGTAGTACTATGTAATGGTATGGGAGATGCAAAAGTATGTCCAGTATGTTCGGGTACAATGGCTAATAATAGTAAGATTGGTTTATGGGAATGTTTGACTTGTGGTGAAACGAGAAATTGGGTTTAAATATGCTGTTCACAATCAAAATTATAGGATTCTTAATTTCCCTTCTATTAGCGTATTTAATTGGCGCTAATACAGGTTTCGAAATGGGTTATAGATATGCTATAAAAGAAATAAGAAAAGAAAGATGATAGTTATATATCAATTTAGGTGTGCAAAATGTAACTATAAATTATATGCAAATACGGCATCAAATTGTCCAATTTGCGATGAGTGTATGAGATTAGAGCATATTAAAGGCCACTTAATTCAAAATATATGACACGCGAATGGTGTGATAAATGTGGTGGGCCAGTTACAGAATGGAATAAAAAATATCACGAAAAAGATATTTGTATGACTAACAAAATGTATTGGGAATATTACGATTTTATATCAGCTGAAAAACTACTCTAATCTAAAAAATTTTGACAATTTAATGTCAATAAACTTAGATATCCATGTTTGTTTTTTTATTATTAGGGGTGTATATGTCAATGAGAATGTGTCAAATGAAAATAGTAAGCAAATCACCCACCCACTAACCC
>NZ_JAHENT010000014.1 GCF_018609725.1 Methanohalobium sp.
ACTTTTGCCACAGGACCTCTTTCAAGATTATCAGCCTGTAGTATTGCCAGAAAACTTTTTTTTAAATAACTGTCATATACTTCAGTTAGTATCCAGCCCGGTTCATTGTTTAGATCTGATGAATAATCATATCCTGGTTTTGGTACAAAAACCGGTTCAGTACAATAATACCCTTCTCCAAAATCATAGGATTCTGGAAGACCTGTATCCATATCCATTCTTACAACCGAAGACCAGAAAACATCTTCTGGTTTATGAGCTCTGATAAAGTACCCATATTTGTGTTTGCGACAAGAATGATACGGGTTCACCACTGGATATTCATAATTTGCTCCATCCAGTACTTGCTGTTGTACAGTTTCCTTATCAAGATCTATTATATATCTTCTTATTTCTCCCGGATAATCACTTTTCTTTTCTCTTCCCTCCATTATAGCATAAAATGTGGGGTCATTACCAAATATCTGTTCAGGATACCTATAACCGACAAAATCAGCTAAAATCTTGTTCCCTTCCTCATAAGCATTTAATGTATGCCACATCCATGAAGATTCAACCGAAAACTGATAGGGTTCTACCTCGCCTTCATCATCACGGTTTAATACTAACAAAATATTACCCTGTTTGGGTTTCCAGTAGAGTGATTCTAAAAAACTTGACAAACCGCTCATGAACTTAAAGACATAGGGTTCTGCAGGCTGGAAATTTAAAATAATATGATTATCAGAAACAAAGAAATCATGTATGTAGGAGTTTTTAGGAATTTTGACTTTCTGGTGTTTCACAAGGTTATCATTTTTGTCCAGTGTGGTTATATTTAGTTTATCTTTTAGACCACTTACAAGAATCCATTCTCCTGTCTGACCGTCAATCTTTGAGTGAGCCATGAAATTTACAGGAATTTTACTTTTGTTTACTCCCAGATGAGTTTTACCTTTTGTATCCAGTGTATCAGGGTCCAATTCATAGATGTAAGAACCGTCATCAAAGGCATAGAGTTTTCCATTTCTTTCAATTAATGTTACCCCTGCCTGACTTTCAATTTTTCTGCCGAGTATATTCGATATTGGTCCACCCGGTGCCAGCGTTGTCCATGAAGCGTATAAAAGTTTACCTTTTTCTTGTTCATCAACAAACTTATCGGTTCTTACAAATTTGTTTTGATAATATACTCCTCTTTCATGGAAATGGAATGACTGTATCATTCCGTCTCCATCAAATATATATCGTTTACGTAAATTCCCACGGTCAAACAATCCAGGACCATTGAGATACAGGGTCCCTTTCAAATCATTGGGTATTGTACCTTCAATTTCTGCTTCATAGGAATATTCCCCGTTAATAGAGGTCGCCAGTCCCAGTGGAGATGGGGTATCCTGCTCATCCAGTGATGGAAATGATGTATTATCCAATGGTTCACTATCGTCCATATTAATCTATAGAAATCTAATTGTAACATCTACTTATTAATATTGGTATTATACATAGTTAAAATAAAGACCGATTAAGGATTTATTATGAAATATTACATTGCAGATTCTGCAGTATTTATCATGGACGGTTTTAAAAATATCAACTATTCATCCTTTATAACAGTTGCCTCGGTTACAGAGGAATTAAGAAGTGATGAAGCCGTTATGAGGTATGAAATCGCCAGAGAAAACGGTATAAGAGTCGAAGTACCAGAACCTGATAAAAGAAATAGTGTTATTGAAATAGCCCGTTACACCAGAGACCTTGATGAACTATCCAAGACTGATATAGATATACTGGCAAAAGCACTGGAATACAGAGATAAAGAAAACATAACACTTCTTACCGATGATTACGCGATACAAAATGTTGCAGAACTGTTAAAGATTAATATAGAACCGGTTGCTCAAAAAAAAATCAAAGACAAACTTGTATGGGAAAAAGAATGTATAGGGTGTAAAAAAAGGTTTGAAAGTGGTGATACATGTCCCATCTGCGGTTCAAAACTTAAAAGGAAAAGTAAAAGAAAAGTATAATTATTTAGATAACTTATAATTAATTTAGGCGCGGATACCATGAAGAACATAGATGACATGATAGAAAAAGCAGAAGAATTACAATCAAAGGGGCTTGTGACAGGACAGATTGCAGACGAATTGAATGTATCGCGTGAAACTATTACCTGGCTACTTACAAGAGCAAAGAAAGATTCAAAAAGTCCCGCACCAAAAGACATTTCCGTTGACTGGAGTATGGTTGGAAAAGACTCCTGTAGACTCAGATACATATCGAACATACTGGCTGATATGACAATGGAATCTGCATGTGAAACAGATTCAGAAATTGATACAATAGTTGGTATCGGTCTTAGCGGAGTCCCTCTTGCAAGTCATATTGCAGATGATTTGGATAAAGAACTTGCAATATTCCACGGTACAACCAAACAGAACGAAGATAAAAGAGTACCAGGAACTGTTAGCAGAAATTTTGGAGAGGTTACAGGCAAAAATTGTGTTGTCGTCGATGATGTTATAACCTCAGGAACCACAATTACTGAAGTTATTAATCAACTAAGGGATTTTGGCGCAAACCCAGTTGTTGTTACTGTTATTATCGATAAAAAAGGGTCAGAGAAAATATCTGATGTGCCTGTTAAATCAATGGTACGTATTGTTCGTGTAGATTAAAATCCAGAAATAGTTATGGTCTGATTGGAATACTTATCCCAGACCTTCCTCTATTTCTGCCTGACCTAATTTTTCAGCCAGTTTTTCAAGTACTTCTTTACGCATTCCTTCTACAAATTTTATGCTACCGACAACAAGGTGTCCCCCACCATTGACACCCCCGCCTTTAACTTCATTTTGGAGTTGTCTTACTATCTGAGGGATGTTCATCTTAACATTTTTAGAGCGAATTACCGTAAAGTCTGGTCCATAACCTATTGTTATTACCGGTTTATTTTCATATTCCTGACACATCCTGTCATGTACCTCACCTGCCGTTTTACCAGGTGGAGGAAAACTGAATTTATGGGCATAATTTTCTACATCCAGTGCGTTCAGTATTGCTCCATTGGAAAGCGTTGTAGATTTTACATGTGGCAGACATGTCTTCATCTGGGATGATATCAAATCATTTGCCTGTTCACAGAGTATGGATACAAGGTTTTTATGTACCATAGGGTCGCCAAAATTCAAAATATCGTTTACTATGCCCTTACCACTACTGAATTTCAACCAGAAAGCTTCAAAATCAAGAGCCAAAGCGATATCTTTCAACTGATCAAGTGAATATTCGTCCGAAACATGGTCTATGTATTTTGTAGCTTCTTGCCTTTCTGAACGGTCTCCTACTGCTGAAATTGCAGGGAGATGATATATTTCATCTTTAACATCAGGATTTATCATACTCGCTATCTCTGTACACAGCATTCCTGTGGTAATACCGAAATCTCCGCCTGCATGAGCAGGGTTTATATGAGACTGCAGATACTGGTCCACCACTTCATCAGGGTTATGATGGTCAACCACAATCATGTCAATTCCGTACACTCTTGCCTGTCTCATCGCAGGTGTATCTTCATCAGTTGAACCATTATCTACCAGAAGAATTAACGGGAATTTTTGACCGTGGCGTTCCATATCCTCAAGAGCAAACGATAGGTCTCTGGTTACATCAGCAAGTTCATAAAATGGTGCTTTGGATGGTGAACGCCGGTACAGATAGTATTCTGCGTCAGACCCGCTGACTTCACTTATGAGTGGAAGCACTGCTCTTTCAAGTGCTACCGCAGCCGTCATACCGTCTGCATCTGCATGATGCCTTATTACTATCGGTTTTGACTTGATAACGGCTTTCCTGATTTCCTTTGCAACCTTGTTCATCCCGGGTTTTAATCTACTAAGAATTTCGCTTTCGATCAAGAATTCTGATTCATAGGGTTCAGCTCTTTCATCGATTGCTTTTTCTATACGCTCCCAGACAGCCGCCTCTTTTTCTCCTGAGAGCCGTTTCATGCTTTTTATTTCAAGCTGAACCTCATCACCTCGAGATGTAATTTCTCCTGTTGCGGTTACCACCATGTTGGAATCAATATGTGGATACGCACGTTCTCCAGCCTTTTCAAATGCAGCACCGGAGATTAACCCGGCTTCATCAGATATTGTGAATATTGTAGGACCTGCTGTTTGTTTTACCTGTATAACTTCTCCTTCTATTCTTACTACTCTTCCTATAAACTCTGGTATTTGGGATGATATTTTAATAGGCAATTCTTTTTCAAGTTCTATAGTATGGAATTCTTTGATGTTTTTTGGAACAAGGTCGACATTGCCATTGGATTTTATCTCTTTCACATAGACTATTACAGGGTCTCCGATATCAAGTTCTTCTTTTAGATTCTTTGTATGAATCAGACCTCTGATGTGGGCATTCAGGTTTACAAAAACACCAAACGCCGCTATACCATCAACAATTCCGTGATAGAGCTGTCCTACCTCTAATTCATCCAAGTCACAGGAATTGTCAAGAGCATAAACAACCTGTGATTTGGCACATACCCGACAAATTTCTTCATCATCTACAGGCTCATCAATAGATGTTCCACATACTTTGCACTTATAAAAAATACCGCGACCTTTGCAGGTTTCACAATCTTTTGTTGTTTTTATTTGACCGCTACCTTCACATTTTGGGCAATAAGAACCATCAGAAAGAAAATTGTCAACATCTTGTTCTTTTAATTTCATAAGGTCTACAGATTTGGTTTTTCCCGTACCTTTACATTCGGGGCAGTTTTCTACTGATATTATTTGGTAACCTCTGCCTTCACATTCAATACATTCTTCACTCATTCTATCAACACTATAATTGTTTATGTAGAATTTATTTGTATTGATTCAATAATTAAAATTTAAAATTGTTACGTTAATTTTTAAACCAATAACTTTTTAAGTCTAAAAATTAATTTCATTTTAGGAGAGTGGGTCAAATTGGTTGATTATACCATATTAATTCCTGCAATAATAGTTGTGCTTATAATATTATCACAGGCTATCAAAATTGTCAAAGAATATGAACGTGTTGTTGTTTTCAGGTTAGGGAGATTTCTTGGGGAAAAAGGTCCCGGACTGTTTATTATAATACCTATTGTTGATACTGTTGTTAAAGTAGACCTACGTGTAGTCACTATTGATGTCCCAAAACAGGCAGTTATCACACTGGATAATGTTACCATTGATGTGGATGCTGTAGTTTATTACAGGGTCACAAAGCCCGGGGACGCTGTAACTGCTGTAGAGAATTATAAATATGCTACAGCAATGCTTTCCCAGACAAATTTAAGAGATGTTCTGGGACAGGTTGAATTCGATGATGTACTTTCAAAACGAGATGAAATTAATCAGAAAATACAGGACGTATTGGATTCATTGACCGACCCATGGGGTATCAAAGTCACAAATGTTACCATAAGAGATGTGGTATTACCAGAATCCATGTATCGCGCCATAGCAAGACAAGCAGAAGCAGAACGTGAGAAACGTGCCCGTACTATCCTTGCCGATGGTGAATTTAAAGCCGCTCAGAAAAACAGAGACGCTGGTCAATTATACCAGGAAATGCCTGCTGGTCTTAAATTACGAGAATTGCAAACATATGCTGAAATATCACGTGAAAAGAACATGATTGTAGTGACTGATACTACAAATGTTGATACCGGCAAGATTGCTGCGCTTTCAAATGCAGTTGCAAAAGGTAGTAGCGGTAAAAAAGAGCAATATCAATCATCCACTCCAAGAGAGGAGGAAACACAGCCAAAATCAGAAACCAAGATTGATGAACTGGTTGAATCCTCTAAAGAAGAGTCAGGGGAAATGGACGAAAAGCAATAAACGAATATACAAACAAATAATAGCAGGTATATGATGGATATCAGACCCAATACATACTTTCTCATTATTATATCACTGTTCATTTTTGTGGTAATGATATCTCCCTGTGCCAGTGCACAGGAAGAAAAAGTACTTGTAGTAGAGATTTCTGACTCAATCACATCCGCTAGTGATGACCTTGTAACCAATGCTATATCAGTGGCAGAAGATGAAAATTATGATGCTCTTGTTCTCACATTAAATACACCGGGTGGGAAACTTAGTGAAACGTTTAATATTATAGAATCTATCGAAGGTACTAATGTCCCTGTTATAGGTTATGTATATCCAGAAGGAACAAAAGCTTGGTCTGCGGGTACCATTATATTAATAAGCACAGATATCGCTGCAATGACTCCTTTTTCAGTCATAGGTTCAGCTCAACCTGTTCAAGTAACTGGAGGAGGAAGTCAGCCGATAAACGATTCAAAAACAATTAACGCGATTGTCGAATATACAAGAGAAAAAGCACGTCAGAATAATCGAAACGTTACTGCCGCTGAAGAATTTATTACAAAAAATCTGAATATTAATGCTGAAACTGCTTTAAAATACAATGTAATCGAATATACTTCTCCTTCAATAGGCAATTTACTCTCACAAGTTGATGGAGATGTCGCAAAGGGCAAACAGCTCAATGTTAGTGGTGCCCAGATTGACCGTTATGAGCCATCAATAAACATCGCCATTATGAGTATAATTTCGGATCCTTTGATAGCATCTCTGTTGTTAATTATTGGATTATACTCAATTGTCATTGGTTTATCCAATCCCGGATTTGGTGCAGAAATTTTTGGTACAATCGCAATTGCTCTGGGTCTTATAGGCTCAGGATTTGATGTTAATATTGCCGCTATATTCCTTATCATTGTGGGTATGGGGCTGATATTCCTTGAAATTCAATCACCCGGAATTGGAGCGTTCGGTATTGGAGGGTTGATTTGTCTTATAGCAGGAAGCATATTCCTTGTACCCACCGACTATCCTGACTTTTATACCCCAGCAGAAATTCAGCAGGAGATGATAGTTGCTATCGTAACCCCTTCAATAATCATGGGTGTGTTCATGCTGTTTATTGTCTACAAAATTATAGAAGTACGACACAGGAAACCTATTGTCGGAGAGATTGTAGGCAACACTGCAATAACTAATGAGAAGATAAAACCTGGAGAAGAGGGGTACGTTAAATATAAAGGAGAATACTGGAAGGCAAAATCCGATGAGGAAATTAATAAAGGTGTTAAAGTAGAAATTATAGATAAAGAGGGTCCAATCCTTGTCGTAAAGCGTGCAGAATAAATAATTTAATCCTTTTTAATTCTATCAATTATCTTCTTCTTCTTATCCAGTGATTCATCAGCAGCTTTATCAATTGCAGATTTCATATCTTCAAAATTTAGAGGTTCATCCTCTCCAACCATCTTTTTGATTGGTGTATAGGCTGATTCCCTGAACCGAGGTGTAAAATCGCACCTTTCACCATCAATTATTAACTCTGCTCCACTTCCATCTTCAACTTTTCCTACAATATCGATATCCACACCAGAATTTTTTACCGTATTTATTATATCTTCAGCATGTTCTTCCGGTGATATAATAAGAAGTGAATCCAGAGATACACCCAGATAATCAATCCCAAGAGACTCAAGCATTTCCATCACAGGAGGGTTTACCAATTTATTCATGCGTGATTCATCAAAAACCAGTTTTAATCCTGCAGTCCTAGATATTTCCTGTGCATCACCACGAACTCCGCCATTAGTCACATCTGTCATGGCATGGATATCAGATGTAAGCCCTGATTCAATAAGAGCTTCACACGCCTCAAGGAATTTGATATTTATAGTTTCATTAACAACCTCATGCATACCATAATAAAGTGCAGTAGTAGATACTGTGCCTCCACCTGCTCCTTCAGTCATGAGTATTACATCACCCGCTTTTGCCTGAACACGTGATGTAAGGTGAGATTCCACACCCACTGCACCAACCCCGCCTGTCATCCGGTCTCCAATAACCATATCTCCACCTATGCGGAGAGTACTACCTGTAACAAGTGGAACATCAATAAGTTCTGATACTGTTGTAATACCTGATATATGGTCGAATATCTTTGCTACATCCCCATCATCTGCCACATGGATATCAGAAAGCAACGCTACCGGTCTTGCACCCATAACATAAATATCGCGGAGAGCCGCACGTGCTACATGAAAACCTGCAAGGTATGAAAAATCGCTAAGGCGTGAATGCATCCCATCAACTGTTACTATAACATATTTGGATCCATCCTCTGTTGTTACTGCACCGGAATCATCCAAATGAGACGAGTCTACATAAGCACCTGTGTTCCCGATTATCTCTGCTATTTTTTCATGAGTATAAAAATCTCCGGTTCCTCTGGAGCCAACACCAAATTGTCCCATAGTGATACCAGATTTTGTCGGATTGAGTACATCACCTGTGACATTCAGTGTAGATTTGGCTTCTGCAATAGCAGCTTTTGAAAGTTGTCTTGCATGATTTTCATTTGTATTTTTTATCTCAAGTATCCGTGAGGTCAGCCTATCTTCAAGTTCCGACTGTTCAACACCATTTAATAATGAACGTTTTGCATAGCCTTCAATATCCATATTCTACCTCTGAAAAATAATGGTCAGCACATATTGACAAAATTCTCAACGATTTTAAGCCCTTTTTTTCCACTCTTTTCTGGATGGAACTGGGTACCTACTACATTACCTTTTTCATTTACAACTACTGCTGCAAAACTTAAACCATAATCACAGGATGAAAGTGTATGATACTCATCGGTATCCACATAATAGGAATGAACAAAATACACATAGTCTCCGTCTGATATTCCTTCAAGAATGGAATGTGATTTATTAATGGTAATAGAGTTCCACCCCATATGAGGAACTTTTAATTCACTGGAAGGGAAACGTCTAACACGTCCCGGTACCAAATTGATTCCATCGGTCAATCCCCCTTCATCAGATTTGCTCATGAGTATCTGCTGGCCGAGACAGATACCAAGCAACGGTTTACCAGTATCCACATATTCATAGATAACATCCGTAAGAGGCTGAAGGTTATTCATGGCATCGATAAACGCACCAACCCCGGGTAATATCACCCCATCTGCATCCAGAATTTCTTCAGGGTTACTTGATATAACCGGCTTTGCTCCCACCATTTCCAGAGCTTTTCTGATGCTTCGAAGGTTACCAAGTCCATAGTCTATGATTGTGATTTTTTTCATGGTTAAGAAAAAGTATGGTTTTTATACATCAAATTAACGAATAGATGGTATTATTCTTTTGTTTCATATACTGCTTTTGTCCTGCCACACCTTTCACATCTATATTCTTTTTCCCTGACATTTGATGAAAAATGCGATGTTCCACCTGCACGTTTCCATTTATGCAGACCCAGATAACACAGTATACTTCTTTTATTTGCAGTGCCACTGACATAGGATGGTGATTTAGCCATTATTTATCCCCTTATATCTATCTGCAAGTAACACATAAATACCTGACCAGTAGACTCACCAGCAAATACCAACATAATCTATTTCTTGTTCAAGTTTCTGGAAAGGTATAATACGCCTCCCATCAACCACGACTTTATTTTTCATTAACCCAAATTCTGAATCAAGATTTTTGAACTCGTTCCAATCTGTCATCACAAGGCAGGCTTCAGAGTTATAAAGCGCCTCTTCTGCACTATCACAATAGGTAACACTGCTAAACACCTTTTTCATATTACCATTTGCTTGAGGGTCATAGGCTTTGATTTCAGCCCCATTATATAGCAGGTCTGCTATTACCGGTACAGAACGGGATTCACGGATGTCATCCGTCCCATTTTTAAACGCAAGACCGAGTACAGTAATTGTTTTATTTTCCAGATAGCCGATTTTTTCTTCAAGCAAATCTATCATTCTATGAGGCTGGTTTTCATTCACTCTAATAACAGAATCGAGCAATATGGGTTCATATCCAATTTCCTTTGATTTACCTGTCAATGCCCTGACATCCTTCGGGAAACATGAACCACCAAAACCTGCTCCAGAATTCAAAAAATACGGAGATATTCTAAAATCCATCCCTACTACTTTCATAACTTCATAAGTATCGATTCCGAGTTTTTTACAAATGTTTCCTATTTCATTGGAAAACGAAATTTTTGTGGCAAGGAATGAATTGTTTGCATATTTTATCATCTCCGCAGTTCGGGGATTGGTTTTTATGAGCTCGTTTTGACATTCAACCTTGTCATAGAGATGTGATACAACATCGCCTGAGTGTTTATCAAGTGCCCCTATGACTATCCTGTCAGGGTTCATAAAATCATAAACTGCTTTACCCTCGCGCAGAAATTCAGGGTTCATGGACACTCCAAAATCTTTTCCTGCCTGTTTCCCTGAAGCTTGTTCAAGAATGGGAGTTACAACTTTTTCTGTTGTTTCTGGTACTACTGTACTTTTTACAACAACAACATGGTAACCACCTTTATTGCCAATGGCATACCCCAGACTTTCACTTGCAGATTTAACGATGGACAAATCAATATTACCGTAATCATCCGAAGGTGTTCCTACACATATAAACGATATATCCGAATCCATGACAGCTGATTCATAATCAGAAGTAGCTTTCAGATTACCTCCCGCATGGTTTTGAATGAGTTCATCAAGATCTTGTTCCCATATAGGAGAAACTCCTGAATTTATTTTATTTACTCTTTCCTCATCAATATCAATACAAATGACCTGATGTCCAAGTTCTGCAAGACAAGCTGCAGTTACAGTACCTACATAACCAGAACCTACCACTGAAACTTTCATGATTATCCTCTGGTCATGAATTCCTATAAGATGTATATTAGATTGACGTTTTAAAAATAGTAGTATAATAATTTAGGTTATAAAAAGTCTGGAGATTATTCATAACGTTGTTGAAAGAGGATTATAACCGATAAAAGTTATAATCCCTTTTTGTTTCAAATTACTTTGACAGTAATAATTTCGCCTTCATCTACTGCATCGATGATACTGTCTGCAATAGTTGAATCTTTTCGAACTTTGATATCACCACTGCGGCTAACAGTTGCAGTGAAAAGATATGTATCTCCTGCATAGACTTCAACATCTTCAGTGGATAATTCAGGTATTGTAAGAATTACATGTTTCTTGGTTCGTTCAACAGTTGGCTGGAATGTTTTTCCGGTATGTTCTCCTCTTTTTGGTGTTTCTTCTTCAATTCTCTGGACATCGATGTGTATGCCAAGCTGTCTTTCAATTTCAGCTATCATAGACCCGCCTTTTCCTATTATTTTTGGAATGTCATATTCCATAACACGAACAATGGCCTTTTCATCTGACATCATTTCCACTTCGAAAGCTCCGCTTACATACTGTTCAATGACCTCATGGATTCCGCCTTCTGCCAGTTTTAGTGCCGGTTTTTTGCTTTCAGTACCAACTGGCATGACTACAACCTGTTCTCCGTAGGTGTATAATTCAAACTCTGTTTTACCAGTTTCAAAATCTGAAACAGTGATTACTGGTCTTGCAAGATCTGCTTCAGTCATACCATATGGCACTTTTACGGTAAACTCAAGAACCTGAACTTTGGATACTTCACCTTTATCAATAAAAATCACAGTATCCACAATCTGTGGTATTACTCCAAGTTCCACCCTTCCAATAAGTCTCTGGATGGCATCTACCGCACGGTAAGAATGCACTACACCTACCATTCCCACTCCTGCAAATCGCATATCTGCAAAAATCTGGAAATCACGTGTTTTCCGCACTTCATCATAAACGGTATAATCAGGACGAACTAGCAGAAGCAAATCTGCCGTGTTTGCCATATCTTCATCGAGAGGGGAATACTGGGTGATTTCCTTTGGTACCTGAAGGTCTCGCGGAGACTCCATAGTTTTTATAACAAAATCCTTCTCCTTCAAATATACAGCTATTCCTGCCGCAAAAGTAGATTTACCTGCTCCGGGCGGACCTGCTATAAGTATACCCCTCTGGTCAACTATACGTTGCTTTAACTGGTCGCTTAATCGGTATTCATCCAGTGTTACTGCAGCAACAGGTCGTACTGCTGTAATCTCTATGTCATCTGAAAATGGAGGATTGGATATTGCAATACGCATATTACGAATTTGTAAAACCATTGCCCCATTTGCTGACATTTCAGTAAAGGAATCTGGATCTGAGCGTGCTCTTTCCACCAGTTCTCTTGAAATATTCTTCAATTCTTTGAAAGTTGATGGTTCATCACGTATCTTAACAAACCTTACATCACCAATAGACCCACGTTTAGCCATTGGAGGCACTTTATTTTTAAGATGAACAGACATTGTGTCTTCTGTAAAAAAACTTTCTATTAGCAATGGTTTGAATTCAAAACTTTGAGGAAATAACTGCTCAACTTTAAGACCTTTTGCAATTGCTACTTCTGACTGTACTTTATCCCCTGTTACAAACATTGCATCCATATCGGCTGCTACAGAACGAATTAATGCGTCGATTTCTCCACCTTTGACAAGTTTTATTTGATCCAGACTCGGACGTGTTCCTGTATATTTAAGGTCGATTTCTCCGCTGTCAGCAAGTCTACGTAATTCGCGTAGTTCCTCAAGTCCTTTATAGCCAACTTCGAGACCCCTATTCGCCTGTGCTTCAAGTTCGGCGACTACCGCCTCGGGTATATATATCATCGACCTCTTGTATTTACCGGATTTAACTTTTTCAGAAATACGCCCATCGATAATTACACTGGTATCAGGCACTATTCTAAATTCGTCATCATTTTTTTTCTTCATATTTATCAAATGTGTATGAACTTATATAATTTGATTGGAACTTAAATTCCCTATTAATATACATCCTCTGGCTCAAAAACTTTTTTTCCTACTATATTTCCTTCTATTGTACGATAGAAACAGGAATAAAAACCTTCATGACAGGATGCCCCAATCTGTTTTATTTTAAGCAAGACTGCATCCATATCGCAATCAACATACATCTCATGGAGCAACTGTAGATGACCTGAACTTTCACCTTTTTTCCACAATTTATTACGGCTTCGACTCCAGTAATGTACATATCCTGTTTCAACCGTTTTTTCAAGTGCTGTTTTATCCATATAGGCGCACATCAAAACTTCGTTGGTTTCATAGTCTTGTGCTACTGCCATTACCAGTCCATTTTCGTAATTGAGATTATCCAAGTCTACCATAATTACCACTGACTACTATATACTAAAAAACATATAAACGGTAAAAAGGTTTTTCAACCAAAGGTTATTTTGGACAAAATCTTCTTGATACAGACCCTTTTAAAAACCAGTCACCTAAAAGTATCCAGTAAGTTTTAAGAAAGTTGCTGGAATCTATGACATAAAAATTAATTAATGAGAATCTCGGATAGAACTAATATAATACCCTATTACCAAAGTAAAGCGTTTATTGTAAAACAGATACCACTTCACTGCATTTTAGGTGTTGTTTTACCTGTGATTCAAAAACATCTACATTTATCGGTTTTGGAATATATCCATCACATCCAGCATCAATAAATTTTTTCTTATCACCCAGCATAGCATGTGCTGTTAAAGCCACTACAGGGGTATCTGTAAACAAAAAATTATTCTTTAACTTGTAAAGAAATTCAATTCCATTCATTTGAGGCAATTGTATATCTAAAAGTATAAGATCAATATAGTAATTCTCCATTTTTTCAAGTGCCTCAAAACCATTTCCTGCATTTATAATATTGTATCCATGAGGAGTTAAAAGATCATTTATAAGTTCCCTATTTAATCGGTCATCTTCAACAAGAAGTATGTTTATATTTGACATTATTACATCTTACCTACATAAATTGAAATGATTATAATCCTATAGTAAACACATTTTAATCAGTCATTATTTTAAAATTATAAAAATATATTTACAATTGTGGTACAAGTATTAGTAACTGTAATTAAACCATCTGACCAGAGCAAAAAGTTTTGAATTATAAATTTAATATAGACTAACAATTACAAATATTATTAAACATTTATAAAATGGGTTTACATAGAAACTAATCAGATAGAAATCTTTTTTAGTTCAGTAAACAACACATTTGTGATGATTATGAAAGAAGATTTAAAACAAATACTTAACGATATTTTCACTTCATCTCAGTACAATATTATTGAATCAAATAATTATGACCTGATAGCCAGTAGAAACAATTACAACATTTATATAAACATTGGAGACCAAGCAGAATACCAGAAAATAAGAAAATTATCCAATGAAATCAACGGTAACAACCAGGATGGAAATACTATAGGAATCTATGTAGTTACTGACAACCCTGATGAAAGATTATACCAATATGCTGATAAAATGGGTATCATACTGTGGGGTAGAGACCAATTAGCATTACAGATTGGAAAAGCAGTGATTGCAGATATTGAAGGGGAACCCTGTGACCTAGAACTGTTTCAACCTTATTCTACAGCCCAATCCAGCCAAGTATACTGTAATGATTCCTATTATGACTACAGTGTCATGAATGATACAACATCTGAACCAGTAGAACAAAATACAGAACAAGAAACTGTAAAAACTAATTGTTTGAACATAAAAACAGCCCCTATAAATACATCAAAAGATAGTGCCGTATCTATCGCGAAAGCACATCTGGGTAAAATCCAAAATGCTACTCTTAAATTTGTACCTTATTGGAAATACAATTATTCGATCTGTACCGAACAAAATTACAAATCTAAAATAATAGATATCTCGGCTGAAGATACCGGATATCTAAACGCCTTAAATGGCAACCATGAACCATTACCAGTTGAAAAAATACTTGAGTATGTAGAAAAACCCGAATACAATTATTATATTGTAAGTAACAGTTTAACAAGAGAAGAAGCCAGTAGCGAAATATTAAAAACCATTATTGAGAAAAATACCAAAAATATCCGTTTTGATAAGACTGCAGGGGAAGCAATAATATCAGAACACAAAAGGTTTAAGCCAAAATCCAGTGATATAGACTACAATCTGGAACTGGTATATCTTCCGGTATGGGAAGTAAAAGATAAACGCAATTCTATCGAAATAAACGGACACAATTCAGAAATATTCAGTAAGCCTACTGGTAATGATGTAGAATTTATGTAAAACCTTGATAACAATTTATTATGTTGCGCAGGTTTTTTATACCAATAACCATATATAGAAGAATATAGATTTTATTACTATTTTCTATAATATATTATATTAACTAAAAAAGGTGAATAACTTGGTACATATAACTGATGAAGCCGCATCCGAATTAAAATCATTACTCGAATCAGAAGAAAAAGAAGACCATGCACTGCGAATATTTATCGCTGGCATGGGATGCAGCGGCATACAATACGGACTTGCTCTTGATAACGAAATCAAAGAAGAAGATGTTACAGAAGAGAGTAACGGTCTTAAAGTTGTTATGAGCTCAGACATCGAAGAAGGGCTTTCAGACGCAACTATTGATTATGTTGAAACTGAAGAAGGTAAAGGATTTGTTATAGATAATCCAAACCCTGCTTCATGTGGATCCTGTAGCAGTTGCCAGTAAATTATAAAATTTAATGTAACATCAAATCAGGTATAATTTAGGTGATTAGTAGATGTTTCCAGGTATGGGCGGTCGAGGGATGAATCCCTCCAAAATGAAACAGATGATGAAGCAGATGGGTATAAGTACAGAAGAAATCAATGATGTTGAGCAGGTTATCATCAGGAAATCTGACAAAGATATTGTTTTCAACGATGCAAGTGTTACTGTAATGACAGCCCAGGGTGTAGATACCTACCAAATCGTTGGGACCCCCGAGGAAGTTGAAAGAGAAGTTGAAATACCTGATGATGATGTTAAAATGGTTGCCGAACAGGCAGGTACATCTGAAGATGCCGCCAGAGAAGCCCTGAAAAATACAAAAGGTGATTTGGCAGAAGCTATTACAAAACTATCTGAATCTTCAGAATAAAATAGTCTTGCCTTAACTACTTCTTTTCTCTTTTTTATTTTAACTCAAAATCAGTAATCAATAATATACTTTTTTAAATACATTAACCTTGTTTTCAGGGTTTATAAAAATGTAGATTTTTTAAAGTTATTAGTTGTAATTAAAAAAATAGTGTGGTGTATGTGAATGATAAGTAAAGTGAGTATAGCAGCTATCCGCAGTTCCCAAAGGCTCTCGCACTTTAGTACCGTACGGAACGTGGGCGGGCTTATCTGCTGTGTTCGGGATGG
>NZ_JAHENT010000015.1 GCF_018609725.1 Methanohalobium sp.
AACTTGCCTCTTTCAGTAGCTTTGTATGTTACGTGTTGAACCAGTTTATTCCAGCCCACATCCGATATTGATTTAGCTAATCTATTGTTTTTAACAATATTTTTTATTTTTAAATCCTCGAACACAATCAGGTCATATCTCTCTACCAAGAGTTTACTAAAACAATGCGAAAAATGGTTTCTTGCAGATGCAACTTTCCTGTGAATCCTGTTCACCTTCTGCTTCTGCTTATTATAATTGTTTGATCTGAATTGCATCCTGGACAATTTCTGCTGTTCTTTAGCCAGTCTCTTCTCGGCTTTCCTGAGGAATTTCGGTGGTTCGACAAAATCATCGTCTGATGTTGTTATGAAAGATTTCAGTCCTAGGTCTATACCTACAGCGTTTTCTGGTGTTTTAGGAGAAGGATTATCCGGTAGTTCAACAGTTAGATAAGCGAACCATTGTTTGCCTTCTTTTTTGAGTGTGCAGGTCTTCAGTTCGCCTTCTGGCAAACTATCAATGTCGATCTTAATGGGATTCGATTTTTGTGTTATTTTGGATAAATATAACCAGTTCCCATCCAGATGCCAGCCGTTCCCGTGCTGTTTGTAGCTGAAACTACTGAAATCATCTTTACTCTTGAATTTAGGATGGCCTTTAGGCAGGATTCCATCGTATTTGATGTATCCTGAGGAGTTGTTCCCACAGGGAACGTCTTTCTTTTTAACAAACTTTCCTTTTTTAGGTCTGGTGTTTTTCAATCTACCTTTCTTGATATCATCAAAGAATTTGTCATAGGCAAAACATAATCTCTGGAACACATCCAGTCTTACTGAAGAATGGATGGGATAATCCAGATACTTGAGGTATCTTTACAGTGATGATTTAGATACCGACAGACCGAACATTTCGTACAAATCAACTCTGATGGATAAAAGATGGTTCCAGATCAACCTGCAGTATTCCAGGGTTTCATCCAGTTTTTCCTCCTGTTCAGGAGTAGGATGAATCCTGAACCTCATATTCCTGCAGTTTTGACCTTCTTTACGAACCATCTAATCCACCCATTCCCTCGGTACTGATTATACGTATTAAAACTTTATAAATTTTACCTACTGTTAGCGATTATCTCATAAAATCTATAGTTAATCAGACATCAGCGGGGTACGATTCATCACTTTTTAAACAAAGTTTAAAGATATCCTTTAATCTTTGATTTAAGGAGCACGAGTAAACTCGTGGGCTTTCACGTTTCACGTACCCCTGTTGCCCCATCATCGTAAAACAATTCCTACCTCAATTTTTTTTCAAATTTTATGTCTACAGACTCCAAATTTTTAGTTAAAATTCTTTCAACCAATGAAGCAGGAGTCTCCCTTTCAAAAGGTAGGAGTAGTTGACTCGTAAAATATACATAAAAAAACCACTTTATTGATATTGAAGGGGAATTAATAAAAACCAGTAAGTGATTTTATTTCAAATTTGATAATTATTTTTCTTACATAAGGAACAGATTGTTGATACACTAAACTGGTATCGGTGAATAATATATGAAAGAAAATGAAAATAATCAGGAAGAAACAGGTTATCGTTCCATGCCGCTGATAGGGGATGATGCACCAGCATTCAAAGCAGATTCCACTGTTGGAGAAATTAATTTTCCAAATGATTATAAAGGTAAATGGGTTATATTTTTTAGCCATCCCGGTGATTTTACACCTGTGTGTACAACCGAGTTCATAAAATTTGCACAGATGCAGGAAGAATTCAAGGAATTAAACACTGAGCTACTGGGTTTATCCATTGATAGTATTTATTCTCATATAACATGGCTCAAATCCATAAGAGACAAAATTAAATACAAGGGCTATGGAAATATAGACATTAATTTCCCGATTATAGACGACTTCAACATGAAAGTTGCCCAAAAATACGGTATGATTCATCCAAAAGCCAAGTGGTCTCAGGAAGAAGTAATGGAGCAATTAAGCACTACTGGGAAAAGTAAATCAAAAGATTCTTTCAGTACACACACTGTAAGAGCTGTTTTTATAATCGATCCTCATGCAATTATTAGAGCAATCAATTATTATCCTTTATCTAATGGACGAAATCTTGATGAAATCAAACGTTTAATATTGGCCATGCAAAAAAGCGATGAAGAAAATGTTCAAACACCAGAGGGCTGGTATCCCGGAGATGACCTTATTATACCTCCTCCAAAAACCTATGAAAGTGCAATAGAAAGAATTAAAGAAGAAGGGTCATATTGTCCTGAATGGTATTTCTGCCTGAAAAAGGACAAAACAGAAAGGAAAAGATATTCTGAAAGATATGAAGACTAAATTTAAAGTTTCCATGCATGAATTAGCATATTATTACAGGCATTTTTCTTCTTTCTGACAATAAAATTATTTGATTCCAGCATTTTAACAAAATCATTCATATTTTCACCATTAAAACTGTGAATCTCGGCTTCAATTCTCCTGATACCTTTAAGCTCGCGAGGTTTTATACTCCATTCTCCACCTTCACAATCCATTTTCAAAAAATCTACATGTCCGCCGCATAGTTCTTTAAGCTCTGAAAGGGTTTTACCCTCTACCTTTGCTTTCCTATCCTCATATTCTATGGATAAATCATCACTGCTTAATGCATAGGGTAGAATAGTCACATTATCAGCACCTGATAATTCACAGTTTTTGGACAATTCATTTTTCCATAAAGGTTCTACTGCGTAGATGTGTTCTACTTTCTGGTGAACTTTAAGAGAAAATGCACCGATGCCTGCACCTATATCCAGAACAATATCATCAGGATTCAAATCATCAAAGATATAGTCGCTTTCTACCTGCATAAGAGTGTAAAGCAGTGGACTATTCGCAAAAACCGCATCGTTTGTACAGATATATTTTATATTATTTTTCGGTAGAAAGAGGATGGATTCATCTTTTAACCGATTGTTTATAAAGTTTTGAATCTTTCTTGTTCTGATTAAATCTTTAAATAGGTATTTTATGTCCAGCATGGTTGCATTCCGATACTTTTAAACTGCTGTTATTATAAAATTTTCACTCGAATAAACATAATACTATTTAAATATTTAGTCGTAATGGTGTAAAGGTTAGGATTATAATCTAAATTAGGATAGACTGAACAAATTGATCACTCTAATTTGATAATGCAAAGTAGAAAAAGATTTAAACTTTTTCCCTTTGAAATCCCATTAACTATAAAACATTAGTAAACAATGTGGATGACCAATGTCTAACAAAATTCTTCTTACCAATGATGATGGTGTATATTCGGCGGGTATCAGTGCTGCATACAACAGTATAAAAGATCTCGGAGATGTAACCATTGCAGCACCTGCAGTACAGCAAAGCGGTGTAGGACGTTCAATATCTCTTTTTGAACCTTTAAGAATTACAAAAGCCAATATAGATGGTGTCAAAGCGTATTCTATCGGAGGTACACCAACTGATTCAGTAATTCTTGGGATTTTTAAACTTATGGATGAAAAACCAGACCTTCTTCTTTCAGGTTTTAATATTGGTGAAAATATCAGTACAGATACTGTAACAACTTCCGGTACTATAGGTGCTGCTCTTGAAGGTGCAAGTTATGGTGTACCTGCAATCGCGGCATCAATACAGGTAACTGATGAAGGGTTAAAATTTGATGATTTAAGGGATTACCAGCATGATTTTGAAGTTGGAAAAAACATCATCAACAGAATAGCGAAAAAAGTAATCCAGCACGGTCTTCCAGATAATGTAGACCTGTTGAATGTAAATATTCCGCATATGGCAGAAAATGATACAGAAATTGAAATCACACAGCTTGCCCGTAAATTTTTCACTATGTCAATAGAAGAGCGATACGACCCGCGCGGTAGAGCCTATTACTGGATAGCGGGAGACCATATTAATGATGATAAAGAAGGGTCAGATGTACATGCTGTTGTACATAACGGGCACATTTCTGTAACACCCATATCACTGGATTCTACATCACCTGTACATCCTTCAGAAATTGAACATCTTATCTAAATTAAATCAATCTTTTTCAATATTTATCGATATATTGTTCCAGTTTTCATCCACGCCTTTCAATGATTCTACACCGCCAACGACCATGTTCCCGATGATTTGTTCCACGAATTCATTGATTGGTATCTCTTCTCCATCAACTGTTATTTCAACGTCCATTCTATACCTCCGTTCTTTATTTATTTTCTGTAATATGGAACTCTACGGCTTACTGCAAGTTTCAGCAATTCATCCATCTTTTCTGATGATGCCTCTGACACATCAACAAGATTGTTATCAACCAGTAGGCAGGGTTTGAGTTTCCCGTCTGCTGTCACTCTTAACCGATTGCAGTTGGCACAGAATTGAGTATTATCTATAGGTCGAACAAGCTCAACTTCTGCAGAATCAATTATGTATTTTTTCCTTCTGTGCATACTGCGTACTCTGACCTCGTCAGCACGGCTTTCAAGTTCTTTTTCGATAGCCTGAATATCTACACGGTACTGATGATATACTTCAAATTCAAAATCCATTAATTCAATCAATTGCAGTATTACATTACCATCGAAACTGCGGATGAACTCAATCATTTCGTCAATTTTTGTATCATTAATACCCTTTAGAAGTATTACATTGAGCTTGACTGGTGTCAGCCCTGCATCAACTGATGCTTTTATACCTTCAATCACATGTTCCAACGTACCCTGCTTTCCGCTGGTTATAAACTGATAGCATTCAGGCTCAAGAGTGTCGAGGCTGATGTTTACCCTATCAAGACCGGCTGCCTTTAATTCATGGGCACAGTCTTTAAGTAATACTCCGTTGGTGGTGGCAGAAATTTCTTTAAGTGGAGGCAGAGACTCCAGTATTTGTTCAAAATCGTCCCTGACAAGCGGTTCACCACCAGAGAATTTTACTTTATTAACCCCGTAACATGATGCAGTATGAACTATTTTAGATATGGTGTCTATAGACATCTCTTTTTTGCTGCTGGAATTTCCCTCATGATGACAGTAGATACAGTTCAGGTTGCAGCGATTGGTGATAGATATCCTTAAACTGGTGACCCTGCGTCCAAAACTGTCCACCAGAGCTTCTTGGTTATTGCATTGCGAGTGTGAAAACATCATGGTTTCCATATTTTCTAACAGAGATTGAATTTATAATATTAAAAACCAGTGAATGGTAATTGTTATATATAAAATAAACTCAATCAGCAACCATGACAAATTCCATACTTATCGCTGGAACACATAGTGGAGTAGGAAAAACCACTGTTTCAATGGGCATAATGGCTGCCCTTTCAAAACGAAATTTAAAAGTTCAGCCTTATAAAGTAGGTCCTGATTATATAGACCCCACTCATCATACCGCCATCTGCAAGAAATCCTCAAGAAACCTTGACACCTACATGATGGATGAAGAATACATCAGAAAGAGCATCGAGTATTCCTCAAATGATGCCGATATATCGGTGATAGAAGGTGTCATGGGACTATATGACGGTGTGGATTCTACTGAAATATCTAGTTCCGCTCATGTAGCAAAAACTATCGGAGCACCCGTAATCCTTGTTGTAAACGTTCATGGAATGTCAAGAAGTGTCGGTGCAATTCTTAAAGGGTATTCCGAATATGACAAGGATGTTAATGTTGCAGGTGTGGTTCTTAATAAAGTTGGAAGTCAGCGTCATGCTCAAATGATAAAAGACGCTCTGCCTTCTGATATTCCAGTTGTTGGAGCACTGCCCAAAAACCAGAATGTTTCCGTACCGTCAAGGCATCTCGGGCTTCATATGGCATCAGAAGAAGACCATAATCTGGACGAACTGGCAGAATTTATAGAGGAAAACATCGACCTTGATTCTGTAATGTCACTTGCAAGAGAACCTGCAAAACCAGTGACCAGTGTAGGGACAATTGAAAATAAAGAACCCGATGTCACCATAGGTGTGGGTATGGATGGAGCTTTTTGTTTCTACTATCAGGATATGTTGGATTCATTCAGACAGTGCGGTGCTGAAATCAAATTCTTCAGCCCAGTAAAGGGAGAACTCCCGGATGTCGATGGTATATATCTGGGCGGTGGTTATCCGGAACTTTACATAGAAGACCTTGAAAAATCAAAAACAACCAGTGGGTTGAAAAATCTTGCTGCAGACGGAATGCCAATCTATGGAGAATGCGGTGGTATGCAGTATCTTTGCAGTTCCTATGAAATTGATGATGTTGAATACAAAATGGCTGACTTATTCCCTGCAAAAACCCGGATGACTAACAAACTCAAAGCACTCGGGCATACAAAAGCAGAAGCCGATGGAGAATTTATCAACGGAACGCTTCTTGGACATGAATTTCATTACTCTATAACTGAATGTTCCAGAGATGCCAAACTGGAATACGAAATGATACGTGGAAAAGGGATAGAAGACGGAAAAGATGGCCTTTCAGAACACAACTCAATAGCCAGTTATATGCATGCCCATCCTGCAACATTTCCTGTAAATAAATTCGTGGACATGTGCAGAAAATACAGCAGACGTTAACCATCCTGTTGCTGAGATTTTTCTTTTTCCTTTTTTGCCTTTTTATATAATTTTTTACGGTAATAATTCAGTGGATGTTTTATTTTTTGGCAGAACTCATCACCACCATAACAGTTCCCGTAGGTTTTCATCGTCTGGCAGGACGGAGGTGTATAGGGCGCACCCGATGAACCGGCAATATGTTCTATCTGGTAACGGGTTTTTTCCTCATCAAAATCAGGTGAGACATTGAACATATCCACTATCTCATCAACAGTCATCCCCACATTTAACAGGAATGAAGTTAACGCAAACCTCATGGAATGTCCAAGATTGGCTCCTGTACTGACACCTGAAATAGCATTTGATATGCAGGGTGGGAACGATTCAGTGTCCACTTCTCCCATATCATCGATATTGATATCACTCTTGCGGTTTTGTAAAACCTCTTTTATCTCGTCAATATGAGAATTACAGGTATTACAGACTTCAGAGGATACATCCAGCGGAAGTGCATTCTGAATGCGGTCTCTTATGGCTTCCTGCAAAAGGCGGGCTACTTCCTCGTGGGTAATATGGACATACCCCCGTTTTAATCTTCGGTTAACAAGTTTCCATTTTAAATCCTTCATGGTGTTTGCAAGTTTTATATAATCCGTAAAATGCATTGCAAAATGAGAATCAAAAGGAGTTATAGAAACATTAAAATCATTTGCAATCTCTACCAGAAAATCTTTGTTTTCTGTTTTAAGCAGTTTTGACGCGGATTCTGCTTCTGCAAGAGCATAGCGCCTTATAAGATAAGAATCATTAATACAGGACACAAGGATTCTGGAAAATGGGTAGGAGAGTAATTCCAGAAATGTTTTCTCCTCTCCAGAACCACTAAGTCCTGGTTTTTGTATCTCCCCATCTTCAATTGACTGGAGTACACGCTCTTTTCCACGAAAACGTGCTGAATCCAGTGCACGTGAATTCAGCAATCTCTCAAGTGAAAATCCAAGGGTTTCCACATAACTGAAAGCTTCAGTAACAAATGGATATAAAGCAAGGGATTTGCTGTCCATATGCATTACAGATTTTATTCGGATTCGATTCTTGGTGCAAGAAGGTAACCAACTTTTCCTGTACCATTTGCAATTTCAAAGTTTATTTTTATCGGAAAATCCTGACCGATTTCAAGGACAACTTCATTTGATTTGGATGCTGGTTTTACAATATCCGACAGATAATCCAGTGAAAACAATGACCTTACATCATCCGGTTTTAAGTCTATTAACTGGTCGCGTGCTAGGTCAAGCCGCACTTTATCTGTATCGCCTTCTGCTTCCATATAGAATACATCGTCATTTACACCAAGAAGCATGTGGTCGCTGATTTTTTCAGCGGCTTTAACAGCTCTGCGCAGGTCAGTTCCGTTTAAAATGATTTCAGCAGGCAACTCAAGTTGTGGTATTTTGGGTTCAGAGCGTATGGTAGAAGGATCCAGTAAAGACAATGTATAGGAAAACGACCCTATGTTTATCGACATATTCTGTGAATTTTCATTTAGTTCCATGGAAACTTTATCGTTTTTATCTGCTACTCCCAGAATATCACTGATTTTTGTAAGATCCAGTCCGATTTCACTTTCATCTGCTTCAAAATCATCAAATGCACTGGAATCCAGATTAAAAGTTACCATTGCCACATTAGCCGGGTCAACTGCCTTCACAGATATTCCATCGGATGATGTTCTGAGTCTGATTTCATCCACAAGTACTGACAATATTTCTACCGAATCTCTTAAAAGATAAGCATCTATCGTTGCCCTGAACATTTTGGGTCTCCATCAAGATATTTTTAAAACTACAATTTCTTTATAAATCAACTATTATATAAACTTCCTTATTTTGTCCGACACCTACGTTACTCAGGTAAATTATACTTTAAAAAGGTTTATAAAAATTAATCGTAATCTCTCCATGTTGTACCACATTTGGTACATTTGAAAAACCTTGTTTCTGACTCATCTGCAGACCTCATCTGCCTAAGCCACCAGTAAGCGACGGTATGACCACATTCCTGACATTTTGCTTCTGTTGTGGGAAGCCCCTGGTCAACCTCGCCTTCCAGTACAGTTACTTCACGGTTTTCCTTTTCAGTTCTTGAAACAAACGTATCACTGCTACCGCTTCCTTTTATATGACCGCATTTCCTGCATTTCATTGTATTATCTACTGGGAACATTAAACTTTTACATTTTGGACAGAACTCCATATATATCCTCCGTTGCCTGATTTATTATTTTATTGTGATCAAACGCCAGTTCTGGTATCTTTGTAATATCAAAAACCTCTATATCTTTAGCATCTGTGTCTGCTACAGGTTCACCATTTCCTATTAAAAGGTAACACACCGATACAGTATGACCACGGGGGTCTCGCTCAGGGTCTGAATACACACCAAGCAATTTAACAATTTCTGCTGATAGCCCGGTTTCTTCTTTTAATTCGCGCTTGACTGCATTTTCAGTGGTTTCACCTATTTCTACAAAACCACCCGGCAGTGCAAATTTTCCCTGATATGGCGGGTTTTTTCTTTTGACCAGTACAATCTTACCATTTAAGATTGTTACGGCATCAACTGTTAATTTAGGTGTCTCTGGTATCATTTTGTAAATCACTGATAGTTTGAAAATATGAAAATCTATTTGTAGTGTAATTTCAATTCAATATTCAATTCCAATAATTACCAGAAAAGGTATGATGTTTGATACAGTAATCATATATATTGGATACTTTTTATAATCTACGGTAAAAATTAATACAATACAGTTTGTATATAAAAATAAAAAACTGTTATTTATTGGTGCCTGATAATGATAGAAAACATACTCTGGATTGCAGTTTCACTGATGGTTGCATCATCAATCATCACCGAGAAATACAAAATACATAAAGCGATAGGTGGCACAGGATGGCTAGTGTTTTCTGTTCACTGGTTTTTACAGCCACTGCATTATATAAAGATTAACGACTATTTTAATGTCATATTAACAATCGGTATTGGTGTTTTTTGTATTCTACTATCCTATACAATGATAAAAGAATACAGAATGTTACCAGGTGAAGCAACATTTACCTCGGGCTCTACAGATGTCACAACAATGGCTACAATCGCAACAGCTCTCGGATCGGTTTTCTATTTTCCGTTTTCCCAAATTCCTGTTCTAAATGAATGGTTAATTGAGGTTGTTACACAGCAGGTAGTATGGATTCTTCATACACTGGGCTACCCTGCTGAGATGACATCATGGAACCTTATAACTCTTAATGGTTATACAGTAAAAATCATACTTGCATGTACTGCGATTGAAAGTATAGCTCTGTTTACAGGGTTAATTATTGCTGTAACAGCCCCGATAAAAAAATTGTTTACAGCCTTTATGGTATCAGTTCCTGTTATATACGGATTAAACCTTTTTAGAGACGTTTTTGTTGTGGTTGCCTATGCACATCAATGGTTTGGTCCCAACAGTTTTGATATAGCCCATCATGTCATTGCTAAATCAGGTGCAGGAGTGGTTTTGCTGGTGATTGCTTTTATTGTACTTCGCATTCTGCCTGAACTTCTGGAATTAATAGAAGGCTTATGGCAAATTATAAACAACCAGGCACAGGCTATTTTAAATAAAATTGTAGGAAACCAATAAATGCTTGCAAAAGGGTCAATATCAAAGATAATACCGATAGCCCTGTTCACCATATTTACAGGTGTAGCATCCTATTTGTTGAACCTTTTTTACCTGCAAATTGTATCCTACGCGGGAATTGCAGCAACAGTATTTTTTATCTGGTTTTTCAGAGACCCAGTAAGGCATCCAAAAAAGTGCAATAAATGTATGATTTCTCCTGCCGACGGCAAGGTAATCGATATCCGCAACCGTACAATCTGTATATTTATGAATTTTAATGATGTCCATGTAAACCGTACACCTCTGGAAGGGGAAATTATCAAAACCAATTATACAAAGGGTAGTTTTCTACCTGCATTTTATAAGGATTCAGAAAAAAATGAACGCAACGAAATAACGATAAAAACCGAATATGGCAACACCAAAGTAACCCAGATTGCAGGATTAATAGCACGCAGGATCATCACATATGTTGATGAAGGGAAATTGATTTCCCAGGGTCAAAGGATAGGTATGATTTGTTTCGGATCAAGGGTAGATGTCACTGTTCCAGATAATTTTGATATAGTATGCAACATCAAAGATAAGGTTACCGCAGGTGAATCAATAATAGCAAAGATTAATTCAAACAACAAAGACAGCACCGATAACCGAGGATACAGATGAATATATTCCAGACACTTAAAATTCCAGACCTTATTTCAATATCAAATGCATTATTCGGTATATCAGCAATGTTTGCTGTTTTAGGCAACAACCATCACCTTGCAGCTGTTTTAATACTTTCTGCAGCAATTGCTGATGGTCTTGATGGATTTATTGCAAGATATATAGGGAGTGGGGAACTGGGAGAACATCTGGATTCTCTGGCAGACATCATCTCGTTTGGTGCAGCTCCTGTAGTTATTATCTACACCATTTACAGCTCTCAGTTTCCATACATTATATTGGGTACAGTATTTGTATATTTTATATCCGGGATATTAAGGCTTGCAAGGTTTAGTACCAAAATAAACAACATTAAGGATTTTGAGGGTTTGCCCATTACAGCCTCAGGTGTTGTACTTGCATCGTATTTGTTGATTTATCAAAAATATATATTCTCATCAGCCATAATTATTCTAACATTAATTCTTTCAATTCTTATGATAAGCACTTACACCTATCCAAAAATCAGAGGAATGAAAACGCTTGCTTTTGGGTTTGTATTTTTTATACTAATAGTTGGGTCATATTTTATAAATATCGAAATCACACATATTTTATCAACCATTTTAATACTGCTGATGCTCTTGTATCTCGAATCACCGATAATGAAAATTCCCAGAGAATATTATGATAAATAAAAAACAAAAGTGGTTAAAATGAACGATTCTAATAAATCAATCAGCAACAGTGAACAGGCAGTATTTGAGGCAGGTATTAAACTCGGAGCATTGTACCATCAATTTACAGGGTCGCCTCTAAATCTTGAAACCGTTGATAGTCTTGAAAAAGCAATATCTCAAAGCATATCAGTCCAGCCTTATGTCAAAAACATAAAAGTCGCCATCAACAGGGATATGGTTCGCTCAAAGTTAAACGGTGAATTTGGATACTGTGAACTTGAGGGATGTATGCTGGATGTTGCTCTGGATGTATCATATAAAGAAACAGAAGCACAGGTATCACTCAAATATGATGAAAAACTGAACTATCCATTGATGAAGATTGACAGGATTGATGCCAGTCCTGAATAAATTCATTTTTTTAACTCCATTTTCCTTATGCCTGCATACAGCATCACAGTGGATACAGCAAAACCTGAAATTGCACCTAATTGAGAAATTGAACCCAGATAAACTATGCTTATCATGAATGTAATAAACCCTACTATTATAAAACCTGCATATTTTAAAAAATCTGTTACATAAGTGTAGATGTTAATCATCCCTTTAATATAAACTCTTTTATCAGGTCAGAATTTTTATCTTGATATTTAAGTTTTGTCCAATTGTTTCAGTTTCCTGTAAAATAATCTCTTTTTTGCAAACCCTTTGTATCCACAAATTATAAAGAGACAGTCCACTCTTCTGACTGCTCTCCCACGACTAAACAGGCTGTCCGACAATTCATTATTATCAATTTATTTTATTTATCAGTAAGATAAATGTAGATCAAAGATTAATTTATTTATTAATAGCATTTACCCAATCATCCAAAAACCAGATACGGATGCTACCGCTTGATATAATAGAAACAGTTAGGATTGATGATTTTTGTTATTTGGTAGTTCTTTTTGTGGAAAAGATTAGCTTTGACATTAATTGTCGGACAAGCTCT
>NZ_JAHENT010000016.1 GCF_018609725.1 Methanohalobium sp.
AAGTGAGTTTAATAGTTTGTTAGAAACTTTAATCCCCAGAAAATCAGAATATAGATGTCTGCATGCTGATGGACATTATCTTTGGCTTGAAACATATGGTAATTTTATATATGATGACATAGGTAATATAAAGAAAATCGTTTTCAGTGGACGTGACATCACAAGAAGGAAAGAACTTGAACAAAAATTAAAGAACTCATACGAAATCATAAATAATAGCCGCGTAGTTGCATATTTATGGGAAAACGACAAAGAAGCTGGATGGCCGGTAGAATATGTTTCTAATAACATAGTTGACATTTACGGTTATTCAGTGAATGATTTTAGCAACGATAAACTCAGTTATGCTGATATAATTCATCCTGATGATATTGGGAGAGTAAAATCAGAAATTGAAATGTACAGTGAAAACCCTGATTGTTTTAAATTTCAACATAAACCCTATCGTATAATTACCAAGAATGGGGACATAAGATGGGTTGATGATAGAACTACCATAAAAAGAAATGATTGCGGAGAAATTACACATTATCAGGGTGTTATCCTGGATATCACGGACCGTAAAATAGCAGAAGAGAAATTAATGGAAAACAAAAAAATGTTGGATGATACTTTTGAAAGCATCCAGGATGGAATCAGCGTTATAGACACAGATTTTTATGTTATACGTGCCAACAGTAAAATGAATGAGTGGTATCAGGTAAATACACCGCTTGAAGGAAGAAAATGTTACAAGGTTTATCATAACAATGACAAACCATGTGATTATTGCCCTACATCACGTGCTTTAAATACAGGTAAAACGGAGACTAATATCGTACCAGGTTTACCAAATTCAAAGATTGAGTGGCTCGAGATTTATAGTTATCCAATGAATGATAGATATACCGGAGAAATATTAGGTGTAGTTGAATTTGTACGTGACATTACTGAAAAGGTAAAAACTGAAAAACAATTAAAAAAATATGCAACAAAACTTAAACAAATGAATGAAGAATTAGAAAACCGCGTCCAAAAACAAACGGAAGAAATAAAAAACGCTGAAAGGCTAAGAGTTTTGGAACTTCATCACCGGATAAAAAACAATTTACAGGTTATATCCAGCCTACTTAACCTCCAGTCTGAAAAATTCAAAGATGAAGTGGTTAATGAAGCGTTCAAAGACACACAAAATCGTGTGCTTTCTATATCACTAGTTCATCAAAAGATATACCAGACAAAAGGTTTAGAACGCATAAATGTAAAGGATTACATAGAAGACCTTGTAAATCATCTGCTTAGTTTATATAGTAGAGAAAATGTATTAGTTACTATTGATATACAGGAATTTTATTTTGGAATTGATACCATTATTCCACTTGGAATGCTAATTAACGAGTTGGTATCTAATTCTCTGAAATATGCATACTCAGAAGACAAATATGGTGAATTAAACGTTACTTTTTATGAAAGTGACCCGGGTTTTTATACACTCATCGTATCAGATAATGGTAAAGGGATACCTGAAGATATTGATTTAGATAACCCTAATTCTCTTGGATTGCAACTTATAAAAAGTTTAGTGGACCAGATAAATGGTGACTTCAAATTACATGGTAATAATGGAACAGAATTTGTTATTAATTTCAGTTGTTGAATCGATTTAATAGAATACTTAATTAATATGACTAATATAACCAGTTTTGATTGTTTCTCTTATACCAGGCGTCAGTAGAAGCTTCTGGTTTTTGGATGAATGCCATATTAATAAATAAATTAATCTATAATTTGTATTTAGCTGTTTTATGGATAAAAATAGATTTATAGTATTCCATGCTTGTCGGGCAAGCATTTTAGTTTTTGGTAGTTTATATTTGTCCACAATCACCACTTAAGAAATTTTTATTATACAGATTTATAATCAAAAACAACTTTAAAAAAAATGTCATTCATTTTTCTAAAAATATATTAGTTACTTATTTGTATTAACTAAATATATATTAATCATTATAAAATTTACAATATTTAATAAAACATATCATTACTCATATAATATTTTTAAAAAAGAGGTATATAATCTTGCAAAATGCTAGTGCATCATTTGATTTAGTTTATAAAACAATGAATGAGGGTGTTTGTTTTCACGAAATTATCTATAATAGTGATGGATGTCCGGTAGACTATAAGATAATCGATATCAACCCTGCCTATGAGTCAATTGTTGGCTTGAGACGAGATGAAGTGGTAGGACAATTGGCTTCTAAGATTTATAATACAGGAGAAGTACCATTCCTTCATACCTATGCAAAAGTAGCTGAAACCGGAGAACAGACGTGTTTTGAAACCTATTTTTCACTGTTTGGAAAGCACCTTCGTATCACGGTAATATCTCTTGAGAAAAGTAAATTCATTACAATTTTTACTGATATCACAAGTCAAAGAAAAACAGATGACGAACTACAAACCATCTATGAAAATGTACCAATGGTCATTATGATGGTTGATTCGGAAAGGAGAATTTTCAAAGTAAATAAAAGTACAGAATTATTTTCCGGTGCAATTTCAGATGAAATGGTAGGTCTAAGAGGAGGAGAAGCGTTAAGATGTCTTAATTCTCTTAGTAATCCTGATGGTTGTGGATTTGGACAGTACTGTCAAGAATGCAAGGTAAAAAACACTGTAATTGATACATTTAAAACAGGTAACAATCATTACAATGTAGAAACCAGCCTACCTTTTATGATAGATGGTGATGTAAAGTATCTAACATTTCTCATTTCAACATCATTAATTAATAACGATGAAAAACCCAAAGTCATTGTAAGTTTACTGGACATCACTGAACGTAAAAAAACTCAAAAAAATCTGAATAAAGAAAAATACTTTTTTGAAAAGGTAGCAGAAACAAGTCCGGTATGTATAACAAAAGTGAACAAAAATGGAAACATAGTATATGCAAATTCTGCAGCTGAAAATGCACTGGGATTGTCAAAAAGTGAAATAGAAGGTAGGACTTATGATGATGTGAAATGGAAGATTACGGATTTTGAGGGTAATCATTTCCCTGAAGAAGAGTTGCCTTTTGAACTTGTCCAGAAATATCAAAGTCCAGTATACGATATCAGGCATACAATTGAGTGGTCCAATGGGCAAAGGAAACTCTTGTCCATAAATGCTGCACCTGTATTTGATGATAATGGTAACTTCGGTAGTATAATAGCAACTATTGAAGACATAACAGCTTATAAAGAGAAAGAAGATACGTTACATTTGATGAAAAATACACTGGAATCATCAATAAATGCAATTGCCATTAGCGACCTCGATGGTTATTTAACCTATGCTAATTCTGCATCTTTAGATATGTGGGAATATAATAAAGAAGAGATGCTAGGCAAACATATTACTGAATTTTGGCAATATAAAGAAAATGCCATAAATATTTACCATTATTTGCACGAAAATGGAAGCTGGAAAGGTGAAGGTAAAGCAAAGACAAAACATGGGACTGTATTTGATGTATATGGTTTGATAAATCTAGTGAACGATGAATCAGGAAAACCCGTTGCAATTGCAGGTTCATTTGTAGATATAACCAAGAGAAAATCATATGAAGAAAAGTTAAAAAAGAGTGAACAACAGTTACGTAATTATATTGATAATTCGCCTATAGGCATTTTTGTTATTGATAAAAATGGAAATTATGTGGATGTAAACCCTGCAGCCTGCCACATAATTGGTTATACAAAAGATGAACTACTGTCGATGAATATAATCGATTCACATCCAGACAATGCTCATGAGTTAGCAGGCCAAATCTTTGAAGAACTTCTTGAAAATGGAAAAGTTTCAGCAGAACTGCCTTTTATTACAAAAAATGATTCTTTAAGACACTGGATCCTTGATGCTGTTAAACTTTCAGAAGATAAATATCTTGGATTTACCACTGATATAACAGATCGTAAAAGGATAGAGGATGAATTGCGTGAGAGTGAAGAGCGTTTCAGGACTGTTACAGAACAGGCAGCTGATGATATAATAGCTCACGATTTTGACGGCAACATAGTATATGTTAATAATCTTGCGTGTGAGAATCTTGGATATTTGAAAGAAGAGCTTTTGTCGATGAATATCGCTGATGTATCAGCATATATTAATTCTTATAACCCTAAAACAATGTACTGGGAAAAACTATCTCCAAGCGGTTCTTATATTGTAGAAACAAAATTAAGAAGGAAAGATGGTTCATATTATCCTGCAGAAGTGAAACTGACACGTATCGATTTGAAAGGAAAATCTGTTATATTGGGTTTTGTCCGTGATAACACTGTTAGAAAACAGGTTGAAGAAAACTTAATCAATGCAAAACTGGAGGCTGAAGCTTCCAGTCAGGCTAAAAGCGAATTGTTAGCTAATGTCAGCCACGAACTGCGTACTCCTCTCACTTCTATCCTAGGTTTTTCAGATATTTTACTGAAAGGTAAATTAGGTGATTTGAATGAGAGTCAAAAAACATATCTTAGTAAAGTCCACAGAAGTGGAAAACACCTGCTAGACTTAATCACAGACATACTTGATTTATCAAAAATTGAATCCGGTAAACTTGAACTTCATTGTGAAAAAATATCAATTCCACAACTCATGAAAGATTTGAAAGAAAAAATCTACCCATTTGCTTCCCAAAAAAATCTTGAAATTAATATTGATATTAACCGGAGTATAGAATATATCTATGCAGATAGAATAAAACTTAGACAGATACTCTACAACCTTGTATACAATGCTGTAAAGTTTACTGAACAGGGTTCAGTTACAGTTAAATTAGACTGGAATGATAATGACATATTGTTTTCAGTCATCGATACAGGTATCGGTATACCTGCTGACAAACAGGACGAAATATTCGATTCATTTAAACAACTGGATTCTGGTGCAAGTCGTCGCTATTCAGGTACTGGCCTTGGATTGGCACTGGTTGAAAGATTGGTGGAAATGCATGGAGGTAAGATATGGGTTGAAAGTGAAGAAGGAGAAGGTAGCAGATTTTCATTTATAATCCCTGAAAATTGAAAATTTAATTCTGGAGCGAGAAGCTCTGTAGAAACCCTATCCTGAATAAACTCTCATTTTCTGAATTAATTCAAGAATAATTGCTCGTTTTAGTGGTTTTAGACCAAAATGAGGCTTGGAAATCATCCTTATCTTTTTGATTTCATGATAATTTTGAAATTTCAATGTTTCATGTAACACAGTAAATCGATATTGAAATTGAATAGTGACAAATTGACTATTATTATATTTGAACCCGGCTAACTATTTCAAAATCTATAGTAATCGTTGGAGAATAAATGGATATGTGTAAGTTTCAAAAAGCGGTTTTCAAGTTTTTCCAATACTACAAAATAGAAAAATACAGAGCATGAGCATTTAGTATTACTCATGCTTTGTATTTCTAGGAATTAAAATATCAAAGTTTTTTATACCATTCACATTCATCGCTTCTATCATATCGACCTGTCATTGGGTCAACAACTGCACAGTGTTTGCAAGCTTTTAGCGGGTTGAAAGGTTTCCCTACATCTGTAGCTATCACATTTGTCATCATCGTAGCATTGACATCTTCATCTGTGAAGAAACACGGGAAATCTGCTATTCTCATCAATGATGAGAACCTCACAGTGATTGAACAACCCGGATATGAATAATTGTGTGGGTTCTGTATCACCTCATTGTTATCAATGGGTGAGAAATCGATTTTAATTCCATTTGTTTTTGAACTGTATCCTGCAACATGGGTAGGTAAGAATTTCACCCCAGCCCTTAATGTATCTATAAAATCAACATTATGGAGCTCATCTGCAGTACCCCTTCTTCCTCTTTTCTTAGATATCATGTTGTGGAACCTGTTAGTGAACAGGTCTATAACCTGTGGGGCAGTGAAATGATCAAGTTCCAGTGTATAGACAAGAGCAGCCGAAAGAGAGTCTCTTGCTACCTTTAGAGCGTCAAGAGTGTTGCTGTAGACCCCTTTATCCAATCCTTCATTTAATGTGTTTACCATTACATGTCTTATTGAATCAAGGATTGCAGCTGTGACATCGTCTTTGTACATATTATAGGAACTCTGTGCAATGTGGTGGCCTATTGCACCTACACAATACGAAGCTACAGCCACGATATTCGCGTAATGTACACCTGCATCAACTGCTGCTTTGACAGTGTCTCGCATCTCTTCTTTATATCTCTCCATGTATTTCCTGTGGTCGAATGAATCCTGACCAGCATCATCCATTAACTGTGCCTGTGCTTCCACCGGACTTGTATAAATTTTCTGGAGCATTTCGATTTCGCCTTTTGTAGCCTGATCAGGAGTTTTACCGTCTTCTATAGAGTGCATGAACTTTTCTCCAAAACCATAGGAAGTGTTCATACCCCATGCTTTCAGACCAAGAATCGCTTCTTTATGTTTTTTAGGTAGGTCGGTGGTCCTTAAAATTCTCTGAACAAGGTTTGTAGTTGAACCGGGTGACAGTGCAAAGTCCACTACACAGGTTGGACCATAAACGCCTCCGTATTTACGGATAGCTTCACGTCCAATGGTTTCTTCATTTTTTGCTATGGCATCGACAAAAGTATCTATCGATTTTTTAAATTCAGGATCCAGTTCACAGAGTATTTCAAGTACTGCAGGTGTCTGGTAATGTTCTATAAAAGGGTCGTCTTTGGGTGCGATTGTATCCGTGAGGTCAGTCAGTATGTTGTAATGTGCATTGACACTATTTACGTGTAAGTCAATGACGGATTTCTCCTGACCTTCAGCAGCTTCCATCTTGTTTACCTGGTCAACCAGAGGTTTGCAGTCTGTAAACTTGAATTCTCCCCCTCTTTTTTCCATAATTATGTCGGTTATAGCATTTTTCACATTTATTGCTTCTTTTACTGATTTTTCAGCAGTCATTTATTAACTCCCCCTTTTATTCTTGAAATTTTTATATATAGGTATATATTGATTTTGTTTACCTGTTGTTTTATTCCGGTCTGGGCCAAAGGTATCTCCATGTTAAACCTGCCACTATTCCACCAAGGGTGGATGCTATTATAAACATTAGGGAATCGAACGGTTGGATTCCTGCAATACCTGATGTAAAAATTCTTGCAAGTGCTACCTGCGGATTGACAAACATCGTAGCTGATGTTGTTATTATTCCACTACCTACAACAAACCCGACTGCAAGTCCTATCAATCTGGAACCTACTCTAAGACAGCCAATTACTACAGATGCCAGAACCCATGATCCCCAGAATTCAGCAATCCAAGTTACCTATATGTCCCAGACCGGAAATACAAAAAAAATTGCTGACGCTATTTATGATGAAATAGAGGATAATAAGACCATGAAAGACATGGATACCATCATGGAGAGAGCTACCCAGCTCAATGATGTCAGAAATCTTGAAAACTATGATCTCATTTTTATCGGATTCCCTATCCAGCAATTTGGTATCCCGGATAAAGTCAGAGAGTTTTTTGACAAAAAATTGCAGCCCCGTGAACAAGTATTGAAGATGGGTAAAAAACAAAAAAGCACCCGTAAAGATGTGGCGTTATTCATCACCCACGGTGCTCCTGATGATTTTGAACAACTGCCCAAGTGGTTGTCGCGGGCTGAAGATGAAGCAGCAAAATGAGCCAATGTAATCGATGTATTCCACTGTCAGGGAGAAGTAGCCCAAAATATAATGGATATGTTGCAAAACTCAGATGACCCGCAGATGCAGGAATTTGCTAAATTGGTCACTAGTGGAAAAGGACAACCTGATGAAGATAAATTAAACAAAGCAAGAGAATTTGCCAAAAAAGTCATATCTCAGAAGAAAACTTGGGGATAAAAAAGATAAGGGTTGTATCAATCAACCCTATACAATTATTTGGTACACATTGTAGTCATTTTACTTTGTATTCATTTTTCTAAATCTTTTGGCCTTATTAAAAGCATCAAAATCTATAGTTAATTTACTGGATTATTTCAATGTCCAGTTCTTTGGACAGTTCCTTATACCTGTTACGTATAGTTACTTCAGTTACTCCAGCCACATCCGCAACTTCTCGCTGGGTTCTTCTTTCCCCGAACAACATAGACGCAATATAGATTGCTGCAGCTGCAACACCGGTAGGACCACGTCCACTTGTAATTTCCTTTTCTGATACCTGTCTCAGGATTTCTACACCTTTAGACTGGACTTCGCTCTTCAATTTAAGACCTGAACAAAATCTTGGTACATAATCGATTGGTGAAGTAGGCATGAGTTTTAACGAAAGTTCTCTTGAGATGAAACGATAGGTCCTTCCAATCTCTATTCTGCTAACTCTCGATACTTCACCAATCTCATCAAGTGTTCTTGGTATACTGCACTGACGGCATGCAGCATAAAGTGCTGCTGCAGCAACACCTTCGATACTTCTTCCACGTATCAAGTTTTTATCCACCGCTTTCCGGTAGACTACTGCTGCTGTTTCACGCACAGTTCTTGGTAAACCAAGTGCAGATGCCATACGGTCCAGTTCTGATAAAGCAAAAGCCAGATTCCTTTCAGTAGCATTGCTTACACGGATTCTACGCTGCCATTTCCTTAATCGATACAGTTGAGCTCTGT
>NZ_JAHENT010000017.1 GCF_018609725.1 Methanohalobium sp.
GAAGATGTTGCAACGTTACTTGACTTACTAGAGTCATAATTTAGCTTAGTAAACGCATCATATCTCTTAGGTGTTGCTTCTCTGTTTACCACATTGATAAGAGCCTTGAAGTCGTTATCACCCACTGCCGCAATCAAGCGATCAAGGAAATTATCGACCAAGAAACCACTCTTGAAACGAGATAGGCCGTTGTTGTCTGTGACACTAAGAGACTTAGCAGATTGCTCTAGTAGGTTCAATGTGCTGTAATATTCTAGGTTACGAATTCTTTGCTCTAGGGTACTAATATCTCCCATAGTGTAACGTGTTAGTCTCTGTTCTGTCAAGAAGCTATATTCAGAAGTATTCGCACCGGGAGAATATTCAATATCCGCAATTTCAGATGGAAATGGCGCAACTCTGACAGTACCTAAGCGAAAACTATCAGCGGAACTTGAAGGAATGATAGCATTCTTTGCAGATGTACCACGAATTGATCTGAATTCACCTTCCTTGTCCATGATAATAAGATCGACACGCGGTAGATAATAAGACAAGTCAATAGTAAAATTTTCATTTGGTGCGGAATATCTAAGACCATTACCAGTATTTTCTTGTATAGTTGTACCTACACTTGGATTTACTGATGCACCACCAACTGTTGTCGCATCAGTAGCAGTATCTTCAATACGTGGTCGAATATCAATAGAGTCTCTTAGTGAATATTCTGTGCCCGATACAGGGGATACATACACCGGAATTTGTTCTGTTGTAATAGCATTTGTATTAGCCGCATTATCATCATCAATAGGATAAGAGTCAACAGAGAAATAACCCGTACCCTGAGAAGTATCTTGGTCAAAGTAATCAAGCTTCACAAGTAGATAATCACCACTTGCAATACTTAGATTTGAATTAGGTTTTAGTTTTAGCTTACCGTGCCGGTAAATATTATCTCTTTGACCAGTATCTAGATTAAATTGTTTTGTAACATCAATACCTTCACTTTCAGCGGAGAAAGATGTAGACTTTTTCTTAACTTTCTTAATTTTGAATACGTCTGAGAAGCCTAGATTCCAAGGACCGACTGTGTTAGCTGCATTGGTCGCAGTATTAATTTGAACGTAGCGATTACTTCTGAAAGTCTTAGCCTTTTCGCGTGCATTAACTCTATTAAGTTCCACTAGAATTGTAGCATCAACACCACTACTAAATGTCTCTTGAAGATCAAAGTTAGCATCAGTAGAAGATGTTACATTAATACTTCTTTGAGCGTTATCGCCGCCATATCCAGCCATATCAATGACAGAACCACCAACATAACTCTTAAAGATACCGTTAGATGAAGCACTAAAGGCAACAGGATCGTAAATATCAAGAGAAGTTGATGTTATAGCAGAAACAACATGAGTATTTGCAAATCCACCAATTCTAATTCTGTCACCTACATTAAACTTAGTGTCAGCACTTGTTAGACCGGTAATTGTATTTGAACCGGAACTGATAGAGCCTGTATCTACAGCGGACGCACTCACAGCACTTCCATCTAATACTAGATAGAAGTTATCGTTTTTCTGTGTTGCTGTTTGAACGCCTGTGTCTTGATAACGTTCATTCGCATTACCTGTAGATAGACTAAAGGTGCCATCAGATGCAATAGACACATCAAACTTCTTTAAGAATTGATATGAGGTATCAACACTACCGGAAGAATCTCTTAGTCTACGAACGGCACTTGCTGGCAATTCAAAAATAGCTATATTAAAGTTGTTTTCTTCTAGTACAGCATTACCGGTTGCATCTAGAACAACATCAGCTTTACCATCAGTTTCACTTGCATTATAATAGATAGAACGAACATCTGAGAAAGAGCCGCCTGTCATATTCACATTGTAGAGATACATTCTATAGGTGCATTCTGGCGAACCTTTATCACCAGAAACATATTCTAAAGCGCGAACACGCGCCTGACCAATTTCGTTACCAACAACGCCAGTAGAGAAATCATTATTGGAAATTGGTCTTTGCTTCTGGTCACGAAGCGAAACAATTGAATGATTATTGTAGTCCCATTGACCGACAACATGCTTGACTTCAACATAATTTCCATAGTTACTTGTTACAGAAGCCGCGTTAATATCAAGAAAGTCAATTCCCTTTTCAATAGGAACATGCTTTGTTGTCAGATTGTCTCTCTCATAACCGAACACATGCGCGCGACCGGGCTTCACGTCAACAGAAAGAAGTTCGTTATTACCACCTTGGGATGATGTGAATACACCGCTATTATTTGCCTGTTTTAAGTGTTGACGTAGCTTAAGATTTAGGCCATCTACAATATAGTGACCAGATTCACTAAATGTACGGCGTGCAATATAATCATTAATCTTGGAGTAAAGAGGCTTTTCAGACTTTCTCTGAATATTACCATTCTTAATTTTAACAATTTCAACAAAGTCGTTAGTTTCTTCTTCGCCAGCTTCCTTAACGACTAGATTTGGTGTAAGTTGAAGTCGATTAGCACCGGGAGCCGAGAAGTTATAAGAACCACGTGCAGGGTCTAGAAGTGTACTATCCTCTCTGGAATCCACAATATTTTCTTGAATTTCATAACCAACACGAACATCAACATTTGCACTATACTTGCCAACGACAACAATCTGGTCATCAACACGAATGAAGTGGTCCTTGGCGTAAATAACACCGGGACCAAGGCGAAGAATAGAGCCTTTACCTGTTGATTCAGATGAACTAATAACATTGGCAGTAAAGTCATTATTAGCTGTAGTAATTACTTGATTATTTGAAAATGTTTTTGTGACATTATCAGTATTAGCAACTTTAGTATAGGAAACGTAAAGAGTGTTCTTGGTATTAGCAGTTTCGTTGCCAGAAAGCACAGTTAGAACTTCGGCTTGAACGCCATTAGGAGCGTCAATAACCTTCTTATTGAAGTTATCAACATCAATATCTTCACCGTCTTTGTTCTGATCTTGTAGCTGGACGTAATCAGCATCCTTATCATAGAATAATTCTACACCACGAACAACCGATCCTTCTTGAAAAATATGCTCACCAAAACGATCAATCTGATTTTGTAGAATTGTTTGTAATTGTGTTAGTTCGCGACCCTGTACAGCATAACCGGGACGAAAAAGAACTC
>NZ_JAHENT010000018.1 GCF_018609725.1 Methanohalobium sp.
ATCTAACGTTAATATAGTTATGGAGACTACCTTATGTACTACAATTTTTTGAAATTAAAAATCTACTGGATATTTTCCAGGTTATATCTACTACTGAATACACATAACACATTAATGACGACTGTCACATCTCAAAATGGTAATTTGGCAAACCGGTCCTCAGGATTTCTAGGAGATGGTTTTTAATGAATTCATTTTCAGATACTGCCTGTAAAAAACAGATTTGTAGGACGCCTATTTTGCTACTATTATTTGTAACGATATTAATGGTATTTTCAGGTATAACAACAGCTCAATATGCTGGTGGTGATGGTACCGAAAGTAACCCTTACCTGATAAGCAATGTTTCAGAATTGCGGGATATAGAAAGTGAACCTGATGCACACTACGAACTCGTATCAGATATTGAACTTGTCCCAAACTATGAAGAAGGAGAGCTTGGATGGCAGCCAATAACCGAATTTACAGGAACCTTAGACGGAAACGGACATAAACTAACCAACCTACAAATAAATAGAAACGCTTCCAACCAGGGTTTGTTCGCTAAAATAGGTGAAGGAGCAACAATCAAAAACCTAACCATCGACAAAATAAACATGAAAACAGGCTCTAAAACAGGAGCATTAGCTGGAGAGACAACAGGAGCTGAAATAACTAACATCAAAATAAAAAACGCACAATACAACATATACATAGGAGAATACAGTGGTGAAACCATTTCAAGAGCTTACATTTATTATGGTCAGGAAAGTATCGGTGGATTAATCGGTTCAAGTAATAACACTGAAATCATTGACTGTGCCGCAACCAACATAACGATGATGAATAACACTGAATTCCCATCTAATAAATTAGTTTTCTCACGTCGGTTAGGTGGATTAGTTGGCCTAGCTAACAGCGGAACCATTACAGGTGCTGATATAAATGACCTCGTAATAAAAGGTACAGAAACCTCTAACCATGCAATAAGTTTTACCGGAGGACTGATAGGTGAAATAGCAAACGAAAAAAACGAAGAAATGATGGTTAGTGAATGCGAAGGAACGAATATAGACCTGACGATAGGAGCTCCCAATCTCTATGACCCAACACCTGGAAGGATTGACCAAAGTAGGAGTGGGGGACTGATCGGAGTTATTAATGCCCCGAGCACTGATTTAGAGATGAATGGAGATATCACAATAGAAAAGAGCTCAGTTAACGGTACCATAACCAAAGGGAGTGCACCTGCTTATAACTGCTCACTGGGTGTTGGAGGATTCGTTGGAAATGCCCACGGAAACAAAACTAAGTCAATAAACGTCACAATAAATGACTGCCACGCCGATGTAGAGATCGGAAACATGTTCGGAGAGAAGAGATATCTAGATGTTTTGCTAAAGCATGCGTCTAATTATGGTGGTGTAGGTGGTTTCGCTGGGTTACTAAATTCAACGGAAGTGAGTGATTGTTCTGCCACAGGAAAACTGAAAGAATCGGTTGTTTGGGCTGGTGGATTCGTTGGAACAGCAGAGAAAACCACTATCAAAACTTCATATGCAGAAACAAACATCACAGGGACTTCTGTAGCAGGCTTTGCCTTCAATATTAAAGAAAACATGGAAATATCAGAATGCTACGCAACAGGAAACGTAAAAAGTGGTGAGCTTCATGATTCAGGTGGATTCGCTGTGGTAGTTAATGGTTCTATAGTTAATTGTTACAGCACCGGGAACGTTGAACATCATTACGTTTATGTAGGTGGATTTGCTGGACAAATAAAGTCTGGAGGGGTGATTAAAAATTGTTACACCACCGGAAACACAACTCTAGATTATGAGCGTGGTTTTTCGGTTGGTGGTTTTTCGGCTGGTGCTGGAGGTGTTCTTCAGGATTCGATAGCCTTTGGCTCTAAAACTTCACAGGCGGGTTCCTCCTACCCAGAAAGTATCAACAGGGTGGTAGCAAATCTTAATGATGGGATTTTGAGTAATAACTATGCATACGAGGATATGCTCGTCACTTATGGTGGTACGGAGAAGACGGGTGTTTCCAATTCTAGTAGTGTTTGGGGTGCGAACATGACGAAAGAAGAGTTCGCCGACGAAAGTTTCTACACCAACCCAGATAACTGGAATAACACATGGGATTTCGATAAAGTTTGGGAGATAAAACCAGGAGACGGCCGACCAACTTTGCAGAATGTTCCGGGTGATTCGCTTATAACTGGAAAGGGTACCAAGGACAACCCTTACAAAATCGAGAACTGGGTACAACTTGATGTCGTCCGTGATGACCTAAATGCACACTACAAACTCGTCAGTGACCTGAATGCGTCTACAAAAGGTTATGATTCAGTGGCAAGTTCTTCTGCAAATGGAGGACAGGGATTCAATCCAATAGGAAACAGTACCAATAAATTCAACGGGACTTTTGATGGGGATGGATACTCCATTGCGGATCTAACAATCGACCTGACGACTGAAGAACAAAATAATTCATGTATAGCTCTTTTCGGTGTAATTGGAAATTCCGGCAAGTTGAAAGAAGTCAACCTGCAAGATGCAAGTGTTGCAGGAGATGAAAAAGTAGGTATCCTTGTCGGCAGGAATGAAGGAACTGTAGTAAGTGCGTCTTCTGTTGGATCGTTGGTAAAAGGAGATACTCATGTTGGAGGTCTTGTTGGAGAAAACCTTGGAACGATCACGGATTCAATTGCGACCGGTGATATTACCGGGAACAGTGTTACCGGAGGGCTCGTTGGTGCTAACGGTGTGGAATCCAGGGGATATCCCGGAGGATATATCAGGGATTCGAATGCCAGTTGTGAAGTTAAGAATGGTACTTTTGAAGGAGCAGCATTTCAGAAATTCGGAGGTCTTGTGGGACAAAACTACAAGGGAACTATAACAACATCAAATGCATCCGGTAACGTTAATTGCGGTGAAGGTACCGTTGGAGATTATACCGGTGGTCTAGTAGGCTATTCCAACAACACAGGAACGGATTTGGTCATCAATCGTTCCTATGCAACAGACGAAGTCGACGGTGGAGATTATGTCGGTGGGCTCATAGGTCTGAATATTGAAACTCGAATCTATCAGACCTATGCTACAGGAAACGTCACAGGTAACAAAACAGTCGGTGGACTCGTAGGCAATGTTACTGGGTCGAATGGAGAAGTAAGCCGGTCGTACGCAACCGGTAATGTGACTGGAAATAGTGCTGTTGGTGGTCTGATTGGTGGTTTAAAAGATGCTACAGTATCTAAAGCTTACTGGAACATTGATACTACAGGACAATCTTACTCTGCTGGTGGTACTGGACTCAACACTAGCGATATGAAAGGAGAAGCTGCTATTACCAACATGGAGTTTGATTTCACATACTCATGGAAAGTTGATACTGGTTCAAATCCTTCATATCCATATCTTAGGAATATAATCCCTCCAAAAAGAGAAAAGGATACAGGTGAACCTGAAACTGAAGATGATTCGGTAAGAGTATCTGTAGGAGAAAGCATGCCAGATGAGAATGTCCGCTCAACCGGTTCCAAACAAAATGTCGTTTCTGCAGGTAAAACCACTGAATA
>NZ_JAHENT010000019.1 GCF_018609725.1 Methanohalobium sp.
ATAGAAGTTGATGAGGCATATACCAGTAAAACCGATGCTCTTGCATTAGAACCCATTAAAAAACACCAAAAATACATGGGTAAAAGAGTTAAAAGAGGATTGTTCCAGTCCTCTACTGGTAAATTACTAAATGCCGATGTCAATGGAGCATTGAATATATTAAGAAAAGTAGTCGGTGATTCCCTTTTCTTCATAGGGATAACTGATAGTGGGTGTGTGAACCATCCGAAAAAGATAAGACTCTTTGGAGTAAACTCTTTTTGAAGCCACTTGGTCTTTAGCCAAGTGGTAGTTCACCTAAATCAATGAAGGATTAATATGTACAAATTCAATTCAGCGGATTTATCTGATTATTATTTGGGTATTCAGAAAGAATGGTTAGTCACCAATGGTCTCGGTGGGTATGCATCATCAACTATAATAGGTGCTAACACCAGAACCTATCATGGGCTTCTGGTTTCGGCTTTAAATCCACCTGTTGACAGAACCCTCATGCTTTCCTCGGTAGATGAAGAAATATATGTTAATGGTAGCTTATACAGGCTTGCAACTCATAAATATCCTATGACGGTTCATCCTGAAGGGTATAAATACTTGAAAGAAGTATCATTCAAACCGTTTCCTGCGTTTGTTTATCAGGTTGAAAATACAGAAATCATCAAACAAATATTTATGCAATACGGGATAAACACCACAATTATCAGTTATCAGGTAAATTGTTCAGATAACAATACAGTTTTTAGATTAATCCCACTTGTAAATCTTAGAAGTTTTCATTATACAACAAGGTCAAATGATATTAAATTTGAACAAAATCCTTCTGAATACGGTACAAAAATTGTCGGTAAAACTCAGTTTTTCCATCTACATTCAAATATAAACTATACTCCTGAAGGTGTCTGGTACTACAATCTGGAATATGATATGGAACGTTATAGAGGACTTGAATATCAGGAAGACAATTATAATCCCGGTTTTTTTGAATTAAATCTTGGCAAAGGAGAAAATAATATATTCATTGCTGCATCCACAAATGTTGAAATATCCAATCAAAACTGGAATGATATTAAAAATATTTATGAAAATGAAATAAAAAGAGTCAATTCACACGGATACATATTTGAAAAGGATTTTTGCAACCACCTATCAAAAACTACAGATTCTTTTATCGTAGCCCGCAAATCAACCAATTCAGAATCTATTATAGCAGGATATCACTGGTTCTCTGATTGGGGAAGGGATGCCATGATATCATTACCGGGTTTAACTCTTGTTACTGGGCGTTATAATGAAGCTTCCCGTATTCTTAAAGGATTTGCCGCTAATTGTCAGGATGGTCTGATACCTAACCGTTTTGCAGATACAGAAAATGACAATCCTGATTACAATACAGTAGATGCATCACTTTGGTTTATACATGCTGCTGGTAAATATTTTGAATATACCAGTGACCTTGAAACAATCAGAGATGTTTGGAATACAATTACAGAAATCATCCATCATTACATCCATGGCACCTATTTTAATATTCAGATTGATAAGGACGGCTTGATAAAACATGACGGTCAACTTACATGGATGGATGCAAAAGTTGATGGTATAGAAGTAACACCCAGAAGAGGAAAAACCTGCGAAATCAATGCATTGTGGTATAATGCTTTAAAAACTGCATCATCACTTGCTGAAAAATTGGGTGTTCTGCGTAAGGAATACGATAAAAATGCAGATAGAGTAAAAAGCAGTTTTTTGGATACTTTCTGGAACAATAACCATGGATGCCTTTTTGATTGTATAAGTATAGGTGATGATGGGGAAATATACAAGGACCCGTCCATACGACCTAACCAAATTTTTGCAGTTTCTCTCCCCTATACTATGCTATCCCATGATAAGGAAAAAATGGTTGTTGATAATGTTGAAGAAAAACTGTTAACTTCAAAAGGCCTCAGAACCCTTTCACCGGAAGATGAAAAATACAGGGATGCATACTCAGGTGGACCCTATGAGAGGGATTTTGCATATCACAACGGTACTGTATGGCCATGGTTGATGGGACATTTTATTGACGCCTATTTGAAAGTTAACAATGGCTCAGTCGAAAACAGAGAATATGCACGTTCTCTACTGCTTGGATTTGAAAATCATTTTAAAGAAGCAGGTATTGATACGATATCAGAGGTTTTTGATGGAGATTATCCGCATAATCCCGGTGGTTGTGTTTCTCAGGCATGGAGTGTTGCAGAGATACTTCGTGCCTATGTTGAAAATTTTGAAAGTAACCCCACTGGAATCAGCCATTTACGATGATGGGGCAACAGGGGTACGTGAGAGCTCACGAGTTTACAGATTGTTTTATATACCAGTCCAACCCTTACACATTTATAAATTTCAGTTAATTTTTTTTATACTTAGTTCATTATATAAAACATTTAGTGGATGTAGATTATCTAATACTACAGGAGTTGTGGAAAAATGCAAATTTCAAGATGGTACAAAATTTTAGGTATAACATTACTGCTGACATCAATTGCTTTTTATTCTCTGGAGTACATTATCTTCCAGGATCCTTATCATTTGTTTAACTTCATGATTGCAAAACTTGCATTTCTCCCCATTGAAGTACTGATTGTTACCATGGTTATTCATCAAATACTTTATGACATGGAAAAACGTCAAAGACTTGAAAAGCTAAACATGGTCATAGGTACTTTTTTTAGTGAGGTCGGTACTCGATTGTTGACTTATTTCTCTGACTGGGACCCTAATCTTGATGATATAAAAAGTAATCTGATAATTACCAAAGACTGGACTGATTCTGATTTTATGAAGGTGAAAAACCAGCTGAAAAACTATGAATATGAAGTAGACATTAACAGAGTAGATTTAAAGCACCTGAGGAATATGCTCATAGAACATCGGGATTTTCTGGTGCGGTTACTTGAAAACCCGAATTTATTGGAACATGAAACTTTTACCGAACTTTTAAGAGCGGTATTCCATATGACTGAAGAATTAATCAGCAGGACAGAAGACCTTGATAATCTTCCTGAATCTGACCTTGACCATCTTAGAATAGATATAGAGCGGGTATATGGGAAACTTGTTGTTGAATGGCTGGACTATATGGAGTACATGAAAGACAACTACCCATACCTGTTCTCGCTTGCCATGAGAAAGAACCCGTTTGATGAAAGTGCATCACCTGTTGTAAAGTGATTGCATTTTCCATTTCTTTTTAAACTGTGAGCAATAGAAATGCTTTTAAACATGGGAATGTGATAGATGAGCTAACTACCAGACATAATCCTAACAATCGTTTATATCAGTGATTATCATGCTTGAAGATGAATATCAACTCAATTTTTTCCATGAAAATGGATTTGTCCGGAAACAGTGTCCCAAATGTGAGAGTTTCTTCTGGACAAGGGACACTGATAGAACCACATGTGGAGATGCACCTTGCGACCCGTATACATTTATAGGTAACCCTGTTTTTGAAAAACCGTATGAATTGAACGAGATGAGAGAACAATTCCTCAAATTTTTTGAAAAACGAGACCATACGCGTGTTAATAGGTATCCAGTCACTGCTGTTTGGAGAGAAGATATTCATCTTACCATCGCATCCATAGCAAACTTTCAACCTTTTGTCACGTCCGGTCAGGTACCACCGCCAGCAAACCCATTGACAATTTCCCAGCCATGTGTCCGTTTATCTGATTTAGATGCAGTAGGTCGCAGTGGCAGACACCTGACACTTTTTGAAATGATGGCACACCATGCATTCAATACAACGGATAATGAAGTCTATTGGAAAGAAGAAACTGTGGCTTTATGTGACGAATTCCTTAATTCTCTTGGAGTAGACCCACTTGCTGTAACATATAAAGAAGAGCCATGGGCAGGTGGAGGTAACGCTGGACCGTGTCTTGAAACTCTGGTTGGAGGACTCGAAGTTGCTACCCTTGTATTCATGAATTTGAAGCAGTCAAAAGATGGTGACATTATAATTGATGGTGAATACTACGAGAAAATGAACAATTACATCGTGGATACAGGATACGGTCTTGAAAGGCTCGTATGGGCATCTAAAGGCACACCGACTATTTATGATGCTATTTTCCCCTCGATTGTCAATGAATTGATGGAATATGCAGGCCTCGAGCATGAGTTGGAGGATTCTGAATATTCTGAACTGCTTTCCCAAAACGCACGGTTTGCTGGTCTGATGGATGTAAGTGAAAAAGCCAATCTGAAAGAACTTCGAAAACAGGTGGCTGAAAGCATCGGGACAAGTATAGAAAAACTTACATCCATAATGGAACCTGTTGAGAAGGTCTACGCAATAGCAGACCATACCAGATGCCTCACATTCATGCTTGGTGATGGTGTGGTACCTTCCAATGTCAAGGCAGGTTATCTGGCAAGGCTTGTTTTTAGAAGAACCACCCGTATGATGCGTGAACTCGGAATGGATATCTCCATATCTGACATTATTCGTATGCACATTGATAAACTCCAGGAATATCCTGAATTTGAAGACCGTTTCGATTTGATAGAGGATATCATCCAGCATGAAGAGGATAAATTCGAGGAAACTCTGAATCGCGGAATAAAAATGATTCAGAAAATGGCCAAGCAGTACAAAAAACAGAACGAAAAAATTCCCCTTGACAAGTTAATTGAAATGTATGACAGTCATGGGATCCCACCAGAGATTGCTGAAGATGTCGCATCAGATATGGGTGTTGAAGTAGAACTTCCTGATAATTTCTATTCGATTGTTGCAGAAAGACACAGCATGGCAAAAGAAAAGGAAAAACCAAGTTTTCCGTTTGAGGAAAGGATTTCAAAACTTCCACAGACAAAATTATTGTTTTATAACGAACCCAACCGTATGGAATTTGAAGCTGTTGTGCTGGATGTTTTTGATAATTATATTGTACTGGACAGGACACTTTTCTATCCCGAAGGAGGAGGTCAACCCGCTGACAAAGGCGTGATTATAGCGGATGATGAAACTGCAAAAGTGGTGGATGTCAAGAATATAAAGAGTGTAGTATTACATGAAATTGATAGTGCCGGAAACGAAATAAGCCTTCGAAAAGGTGACCTTGTAACCTGTAAGATTGATGGTGAACGGCGCGCTTCTCATGCAAAACATCACACTGCAACACATATCGTAAACGATGCTGCTAAAAAGGTACTTGGCACTCATATCTGGCAGGCCGGTGCCCAGAAATTTGAAGACCGGGCTCGCCTTGACCTTTCACATTACAAACGTATAAAAAGAGATGAAATAAAACGTATAGAATTAATTGCAAATGAAACAGTGATGGAAAACAAACGTGTTGTTACTGAATGGGTTAACAGAAATAATGCAGAAAAACGATATGGTCTTAATGTATACCAAGGAGGTGTTCCACCTGGTAAAAAACTGCGTATACTTAAAGTGGGAGATGATATAGAAGCATGCGGTGGAACTCACTGTTCATATACCGGTTATGTAGGACCTATCAAAATACTAAAATCAGAACGCATACAGGACGGAGTGGAACGTCTGGAATTTTCAGCAGGTGAGGCAGCTGTAAAGTCAATGCAGGATATTGAGGATACGTTACAGGAATCCTCTGATGCTTTAAGTGTATTACCGGGGCATCTTCCAAACACTATCGAACGTTTCTTTGAGGAATGGAAACAATTCAAAAAAGAAAATGAAAAATTAAAGGAAGAACTTGCAGACATCCGTGTACATCAGATGATGCAGGATGCAATAACCCACGAAAATAACCATATAATTGCCCAAAAAGTACCAGATTCAGACAGCAAAGAACTTCAGAAAATGGCAGGTGAACTGGTCAAAAATAACAGCACTATTGCTTTGCTTATTAGTAATTACAACGGTGTAAAAATAGCTGCATCAGCAAGCAAAGATGCTGTTGATAAAGGGATTAATGTTGGTAATGTTGTCAAAGAGATATCATCCATCGTTTCTGGTGGCGGTGGAGGTCGTCCTGATATGGCACAGGGTGGTGGAACCGATACCTCAAGAATTGATGAAGCACTCAATACCGGTTTAGAGATAATCAAGGAGCAGTTATAAATTTTTATAACTGCTTAAATATTCACCATTATGGAACAAATCCCAAACATTAATATGAAAACAAAAACAAATTATATACACTACATTGTAAATCAGGGTTAACGCATGGAATCAGATGAAACTCAAGAAATCGTAAACACTCTTCGTGATGAACTGATTTCGAAAAGTACATTGTTTTTGGCACCTGTAGGTGTTTCAAGTGAAAGGATAATCTATTTCTACATTTACAGTGTTCTTGAAAATGACCCTGAGCAAACTGTTGTATGGTTATCATTGAAAAAACCCAGAAACAAGGTTATGGATACATTTGCTGAATACGGATTCGATGTTCAGGAATACTCTGATCGAATGTGGTTTATCGATATAAAAAAACCCGGAAAAGAACCCGAGAAAAACACATTGTACTGTGAATCACAGACTGATTACACAAAAATGGGGTCACATATTTCTAAACTTTTCAATGATTATCCGGGTGCAATACTTGTTATCGATGATATGAATATACTGACAAAAGATAGTTTGCAGGTTGTTGAGAATTTCATCAAATTCGTCGAAAAGACTGTGACCAACAGTAATGGAACAATAGTAACCCTGCTTGGCAAGGATGTATTGAGTTCTGAAAACGAGGGTTTAATTAAATCGTTTTTTGACGTTGTCATTGATATCACAAATTCTGGCGAAATGCATGCTGAAATTGGTTTAAAAAGTCTTCATGTGTCCTACACAATAAGTGATGGTAAAATTAATTTTGAATATATACAGAAAAAAATTAAAAGAGACCGGTTAAAAATCCTTATTGTGGATGACGAACCCGACATACCTGAACTTATAAAACTTTCATTATCTAATGAACCATATGATTTCATTGTCGCCTATAGTGGTGAACAGGCTGTAGATATGACACTTCAGGAACTTCCAGACCTTATTTTACTTGATATAATGATGCCGGATATGGACGGGTATGAAGTCGTTGAGGAATTGAACAAAGATAAATCCACGAGGGACATAGCAATTATTATGGTGTCAGCAAAAACCAGAGTTGAGGACAAGTTAAAGGGTATGGAACTTGGAATCGACGACTATATATCCAAACCATTTGATGAGCGGGAACTTAACGCAAGAATTAAAATGGTTATGAAAAGATACGGATGGAAAAACCTTTAATTTATGTTTTTAAAATTATTTCAATTACTTTTTTAGGTTTTTATAAATTGAAGGTAGAAAACCCTTATGTCTTTAGCATCGCATCAAATCGTAGATTTTTAGAATGCGAGTTTCATTTCAAAGAAATGAAACAAAGGGATGAATACCGTCTAATCTATTAATTAAGTTAAAATATTATAAATACCAACATTTGTATGATTGTAATTGATAACCAAAATTACAATTTACACTTTCGGTACGAGGGGTAGAGCCTGTGGACTTGTTTCCATCAGGAAAAAGTATGAAACAGGAAGCACTTTAAATCATAGATTTAAAGTTATCCTTAAATTTTTAATTTAAGGAGCCAGTTGGTCTTTAGCCAAGTGGTAGTTCACAATATCCAATAATGCTATAAATTATAACGAGAAATACATCATGATACTTGGCTATCTGGTGTTTCAGTTTTCTGTAATTATTAGAACCTTTCTTTTTCCTGCTGAGTCTTTTCTGTAATACCTTCAATCTCCCAATCGAATTTTTCAGGTATTTAGGTCATCGATTTTTTCACCGTTAGAAGTTACAGCGAAATCTTTGATTCCTACATCGACTCCTACTGTATTATATTGGTCGAATTTGTGTTATTGTGGTAACTCTTTTTCATCGTCGACTAAAATACTGATATAATATTTTCCTGTCGGTGTTCTTTTTATAGTTGCAGTTCTTTGTTTTCCGTCAAAACTTCTATGAAGCCTTGTTTTTATCCAGCCGATTTTAGGTATGTATACTTTATTATTTTCAAAATCGACTTCATACCATTGAGGAATAGGGAAAGATTGAACAGGGTTTTTCTTGGATTTAAACTTTGGGAAACCAGATTTTTCTCTAAAAAACTTGGTGAAAGCGTTTTCCAGATTAAGAGTAGCCCCCTGTAATGATTGTGAGTTAATCTCTTTCAACCATTGATATCATCTTTTAAGACTCTTATTCGTTTGTTCAACTCAAATCTTGATATCGCTTTGCCGTCTTGCTCATAAGATTTGATTTCGTTCTCTAAAGCCCAGTTGTAGATGAACCTACAAGCTCCTATATGTTTTGCGATTACCTCCTGTTGAGTTTGATTTGGATACATACGGTACTTGTAGGCTTTTAACATATTACAGTAATTATTATTTGTCATTATTTATATGTTATGTTAAATGTAATTCAGGAGTGTATATCGCATTCATCTCCCAGCTTCGCAGGGAGTCTTCTGCAATATTTGGACATAGATAAAAATATATATTAGGATTAATTTATTTTTATAATAATTTTCATAATATTAAATGGACTTAAAAATAAAAAATATATATAATGGATTAATATATTTTGGATTGTGACTGATAATATATGGGATTCAAGGACAAGTTAAAAAATATAATCCCCAGCAGGGGTGAAAAGGGTTCTGGAGACCAGGATAGTTCACCATTTTCACAGGAACCACAGGATTTTGGAGATGTGCCAGATCTGTCTGAATTAACTGGAGATCAATCGGCATCTAGCGGACAACCTGATTTTGGGGATGTACCAGACCTTGAAGGAGGTGGTCCCGCTGAATCAGGACAAACTGGTCAGGCAAACAATGAACAGGTTGAGAATAACACCCAGAAAATAAAGACAATAGAGTCCAGATTGTCTAAAGTGGACGCAAATATATCTACTGTACAGAGAGAGAATCAGGAATTAAAAAAGACAGTAGATAAAATTGACCAGAGCGTTGTAGAACTGTTATCACTTTATGAAATTGTTTCCAACCAAGTGAACCCCTTTGTGGGTGATAACGAAGGTGGAAGCGAGTACATTGAACGTTTTGAGAAAAATGAAGAACGCATAAATGAAATCGGAAATTATGCGACAATGCTTAAAAACGACCTTGATGCACTCTACCAGAAATTTGATACACAGGGTATCAATAAACTTCATTCAAAAATTGATGACTTGACATCAAAGACGGATGAATTGTTTAAAAAATATGATGAATTAAATGAAAACCTGTCCACACTGAAACAATCAACTGATGAGATATCAGACCGTGTTGATATACTGGAAAAAATAGATTTATCTAAGACGTATGAACCTTCAGAAAGCCAGTATAACATTATTTATCAGGATGAAGAAGAAAGTGTGGAGAATCCATCAGTTATTCTTGATTCTATAGAAAAAGAACCTACTACCATGATTTCAATTTTCAATTGGATTGAATATCTTATCGAGCGTGTCGGTAGTAATCATCTTCAAGAGGCATTGAAATATTATGTAAACATCGGATGGATTAGTGATGAGGTGTTTTATGATATCCTGAATTATGCAAAAGGTATGGATTATTATACAGAGAAGGATGACTGGGAATTGACCCCTGATGACCATACAAAATCACTCATGTTTATCGAAAAAATGAGCGGACATCGAGTAGAAAATAGTCAAACAAATGATAATATTGATAGTGAGTTATCGAAAATAAAAAACGGAGTTTAAAGTTTTATGGGGTTTGAAACTGCGGCAGTGATTGCTATATTTTTCGTATCCGCCATTATACTTGGAACATCCGCTTATACCGTAATTAGTGCTTCAGAGGAGAGAATTGATGAAGCTAATGACCTGAAACATGAAATGCAGGTCAAACGTTTGCAAACTGATTTAAATATTACAAATACAACAACTGACAATTCCAGCGATACGTATAATCTAACTGTTACAGTTTCAAACAGTGGAAGTGTTACTCTTGATTCTGGTAAACTTGATGTTCTCATTAACGGCACACTGATGTCATATTCTACATCTTCACCTGACACCTGGACACCTGATAAAATCAGGAATTTTACAATTAATAATATCCCAAAAGGTTCTGCAAGTGAGCATCGTGTAAAAGTAACAACAGAAAACGGAATTTCAGATTATGCAACTTATCCAATTTAAAATCTAAAAAACGGTGACAATAAATGCAGGATGAAACATCCAGATTACATTTATTCCTAAACGATGAAAATGGTGATACAGCTGTATCACATATGATATTTTTCATTGCAGCGGTTATTATAGCTGTGGGTGTTGCAGGTGTACTATCGGTAAATGTCGAGTCAATCATGGGTGCTGCATCCACAAATAGTGATGTGGTATCTGATCAGTTAAAGACTGACATCACGATTATAAGTGACCCTGAAATAATTCCTTATAACAGTACTTCTGATTACTATACATTTTACGTTAAAAATACAGGTAAATCTGATATTGCTCTTGAATATGTGAATGTGATTTTGGATGGGGAGTACATACAGGATAAAAATCTAAACTTGAGTTTGCAGGATAGTGGTAATACATGGAAACCACTGGGTGTGTTAATTGTAAACGTAACCACAGGCGGTGAACTTAGTTCAGGAGACCACAGGTTAAAAGTAGCTTCTGATAATGGAATTTCTGATACAATTGATTTTAAAACATGAGGATATAATATGGTTCAACTTCGCTCTTTTCAAATATCAAGAGATAATTTTAATGAAAAACTGGGTAGCGGATTTCCCGAAGATTCGCTTGTACTGATAGAAGGAGTCAGTGGTTCCGGGAAAAGTATTGTATCCCAGCGTATTGCTTTCGGTTTATCAGAAAACGAGGCGAGTGTAACATATATTTCTACCCAGATGACAACCAAGGGTTTTATCAATCAAATGTACTCCCTTGATTATCAAATATCCTCCCATCTTTTAAACGGGAATATGCTCTACATACCGGTAATCCCACTGGTGAAAAATACAAGACAGAGTATGGATTTTATTCAAAGGCTAATGAATGCTGAAGATCTTTTTGAAAAAGATGTTATAATCATCGATACTATATCATCTTTAATTAAAAACAGTGTCAACAGCGAAAAGGGTTTTGACCTTGTGTCATTTTTTAAAAGGCTCAACGGAATGAATAAAACCATTATCATGACTCTTGAACCTGGTAGCCTTGATGAGGAAATTGTCACTATGCTTCGTTCATCTTCAGACATCAATCTATTTCTTAATGTAAAGCAGATGTCAAATCAGGTAAGGCGAATGTTAACGGTTAATAAGTTTATAGGAGCACAGGGAACTATCGGTGATATAATTGGTATAAGGATAGAACCCAAAGTCGGTCTGGTTGTTGAAATTGCAGCTGTATCCTGATATTATTTTAAAAACGGTTATGAGGTAACATATTGGCGGAAATTGATCCTGAATTTAAGAAGTCATTACAGAGAAACCCTCATCTGGCTGAATACATAAAAAATTTCCAGAAAAAAACAGGTATTATTCCAGAATTTAGAGTAAATCTGACAAAGGATATATCCGCAGAAAATGTAAACATTATTCTTCCTGTGGGTGACCCTGTATTTATTCATCTTTATGGAACTCCGCAAATGGGTCAAGCCCAATATTATGCTATTGAACCTACTCTTTCATCCAGTGAGAGGAAAAAATACGATGTTGTAATGAATACAATTCTTGAAAAATCAGCAAAAAAACCTGTACCTGAATCAGAAAGTGAACTCAAAGACCTTATTATAGAACTGTTAAATGATTCAGTGGACGTGGGTTCAGGTGGCGAACTTCCAGATGAAAATGGAAAGCTTGGGATGATACAGAAACTGATACCTTCAAGTGAACAGGTACCTCTAACACAGAATGAATATAACAAACTTCTTTATCATATAGAAAGGAACGTTATAGGTTCCGGACCACTTGAACCCGTTATACGAGACCCCTACCTTGAAGATATCCACAGTGTCGGTGTTAATGGCGTTTATATTGTCCATAAGATCCTCGACATGATTAAAACCAATATTCATTTTGGGGATGATTCAAGGCTTGATGACTGGTTCAGGAGTATGAGTGAACGGATCGGAAGACCTGTTAACGATGCCAGTCCCATTTCGGATGGTGCCCTCCCTGATGGTTCACGTATCAACATGATTTACAGTACGGATATAAGTCTTCAGGGTAGCAGTTTCACGATGCGTAAATTCAGTGATACGCCAATAAGTATTATCCAGTTAATGAATTTTGGTTCTATCAACACAGAAATGGCTGCTTATATCTGGATGTGTTTTGAAAACGGTATGAGTGTTTTCTTCAGCGGTGAAACTGCCAGTGGTAAAACGACTATGCTGAATGCCTGTCTGGCGTTTATAAACCCCTGGTCAAAGGTATATTCTGCTGAAGATACATCAGAAGTTCAGCCACCTCAGGATGTCTGGCAACAATTGCTCACCCGTGAAGAGGGTCCTGAAGAATCACGTGTTGAACTCTATACACTTCTTAAGGCGGCATTGAGATCCAGACCCAATTACATTATTGTTGGTGAGATTCGCGGTGTTGAAGGGTCGGTAGCATTCCAGGCTATGCAGACTGGTCACCCGGTTGTATCAACATTCCACGCCGCCTCTGTTAAAAAACTGATTCAAAGATTGACCGGTCATCCAATAAATGTACCTATTACATTCATTGACAACCTGCAGGTGACTATGATTCTTCAGGCTGTTTACAGAAAAGGGGAAGTTCTGAGGAGATGTATTTCTATTGAAGAAATTGAAGGATATTCTGAAGAATCCAACGGAGTTGTTACAAGAGGAGTGTTTGAATGGGATCCTGAATATGATATTCATCATTTCCGTGGGTTGAACAACAGTTTTGTACTTGAAAGCAAGATTGCTTCAATACTTGGTTATGAGGATAAAAGACAAGTCTACGATGATTTATTTTTAAGAGCAAGAATCTTGGAAGAAATGCAGAACAGGGGTATTGAAGGTTTTTATGAGGTCTATGATATAATTAAGAAATTTTACAAATATGGTCTTGAAGGATTGCCATTCAGTGTATAATTGAGGGTATATGGATGAATATCAGTAGAATGTTTAAACGACTCGATATGGAGCCTTCAGTTTATATAAAAAAGTATGCAATCCCTCTCGTACTTTTTGGCATATTGACATCTGTACTTATCTATCTCATTGTTCCCTGGCTGTTTACTGGTTCATTCATATCAATCCTTATCTTAATTCCGATAATCTGTACAATCTTTGTGTTTTCCTACCCCATATACATAGTTAATGCTCAAAAAACTCGCATCAACAACAATATGCATTATTATATCACCCAGATGGGGGCAGTAGCAACTGCTAACACACCAAGAATTGATGTTATACGAATTGTATCAAAAAATGAAGATTTTCAGGATCTTGCAGAGGAGAACCGTAATATATACAACCTTGTTTCAGTATGGAACCTCAATCTTGGTGATGCATGTAAATTTGTGTCAAAAAGGACTCCATCTGTTATTTTTGAGGATTTTCTTGATAGGTTTGCACATGCCCTACATTCAGGGGAAAATGTTAACGATTTTCTATCGACCGAACAGAATGTGGTCATGAACGAATATGAATCCATGTACTACAGTTCCTTATATATGATAGATGTTATCAAGGAACTTTTTGTATCCCTTGTTATATCTATGATATTCCTGGCATCATTTGCTGTTATCACACCCATTTTAACAGGAATGAGTGCTGTAGTTCTCATGGCAGTAGTGGTTATGGTTTTTGTTGCAACTGATGCTTTTGTACTGCTGTTTACAAAAAGCGTAGTTCCAGACGATCCACTCTGGCAGCAGAAACACTCATATACCGAAGACATAACCAGAATATACAGAACAATCCCTATTTCTGCAGCAGGTTGTCTTTTTATGACAATTATCATTTTACTATATGATGGACTCCCAATGCCGATTTCGATAGCACTTGCATTAACTCCACTTGTTTATACAGGTTATGTTACCAAAAAAATCGAAACTAATATCCAGAGAAAAGATGAAAACTTTCCAGCGTTTATCCGTTCACTTGGAAGTTCTGCAGGTGCAAAAGGCAACATGATTGATGATGCTCTAAAATCCCTGCGGCTTCATGATTTCGGTCCTCTTACCAATGATGTTAACGGACTGTATAAACGTTTAATCTTAAGAATTAATAAAATAAAATCATGGTACTGGTTTGCTGCCAGTACAGGCAGTAACCTTATACAGCATTTCTGCTCTATGTTTGTGGAGGCTACAAATCTTGGTGGTAAACCGGATACCATCGGTAACATCATTGCTACCAATTTCCACCGAATGGTAACACTCAGGAAAAAAAGGTATCAAACCGCTTCCAGTTTCGTAGGTGTGCTCTATGGTTTGACTGCAGGGATAGGTTTTACTCTTAATATATCGGTTGGTGTTGTGGAAATCATGCAGGATATGTTCTATGGGATTGATATGCCGTCTAATATGTCCATGAGCATGATTCTGCATACCAATATTGGAGACCTTGGATTGCTTACAATGCTGGTCATGGTCATCATGATAGCTCATTCATTGATATCTGCACTGCTTATAAGGGTTATAGATGGGGGAAGTTTTCTACGGGCATCAACGGATTTTGTGATAATGGTATGGATTTCCGGGTTGGTTTCGGTAGTCACTGACATAGGTGTGGATTCACTGTTAAAATTCTAAAATTTGAATATTTATTCAGGTTCTGTTTCAACCTGGCTATTTATAGAATCTATTACTGCCTGACCTAGTTCCTCTGTGGTGCTTTCTCCACCAAGGTCTGGTGTTTTAATACCCTGATTTAATGTATAATTAACACTTCTTTCCACAAGGGAAGCTTCATTGTTATAACCATACCATTGAAGCAGCATTTTGACACTTAAAATAGCAGCGACTGGATTTGCGATTTTTTCACCTGCTATATCAGGTGCACTTCCATGAACTGGTTCAAAAAATGCTTGTTCGTCACCGATGTTGGCACTTGGCATTAACCCCATACTTCCTATATGAGCTGCTGACATGTCGCTGAGTATGTCTCCGAACAGATTGGTTGTTACCACTACATCATATCTTTCAGGGTAAGTTATCAGATAATAAGCCATTGCATCGACCAGTGTATCATTGTAGTTAACATCTCCAGATTCAGCCGTTTGCTGGCACTCATCCAGAAACAGTTTATCGGATTTCATCACATTGGATTTGTGGACTATTGTGACGTTGTTGTTACGCATCTTTGCAAGTTTACAGGCATATTCAGCTACACGTTTTGAACCTTTACGGCTCACAACTCTGGTGGTGTAGGCAACGTCATCATGGATTTCTTCGATTCCTGAATACAGACCTTCAGTGTTTTCTCTCACAATCACATAATTGAAATCGCTTTTACCTGTAACACCTGTAATACCTGCCAGTGGTTTCACAGGACGGATGTTTGCATACATATCCAGTTCTTTCCGGATTGTTAGCAGTACACTTTTGTATTCAGGGTCTGGTGGTGTTGTGACAGCACCAAAAAGTATGCAGTCACACTTTTTAAGTGTTTCAAGGTCTTCATCTGTTATCGCATAACCTGTTTTCTCCCATTTCTCATATCCGATTTCAACATGCACTTTTTCTATCGGTAAAGATAGTGCATCCAGTACCTTTACCGCTTCAGGTATTACTTCTCTACCTATCCCGTCGCCTTCAACCACTGCAAGCTTCATGTTTTTGACTCTTAATCCTTGTTTTTGATATGTTGTATCAATGTTTTAACTGCTTCTGCTACATCAAATTCTGATGCACCCCAGTGCACTACAACACCATCTACACTGTTGATTGTAGTCAATCCTGATTTTTCAGACCGGCAGCACCTTGCTATAAAAGGTTTTGTGGGTGTAAACACATCAGAATTAAATGGACATATATTAACCTGTGAGTATGTTAATTCTGGGAACCTTAATTCAAAAATAGTTTTTGAAATTTCACAACCTACAAGTAATGGATTGTCCTGCGTGACAGTATCAGAATCCAGATATTTACCTCTCAATCCTGACACAGTGCATGGGAATACTGTATTTTCGCCTTCGAATTGTTTAAGATTAATCAGGTTTTTGCTAAATTTTACCGTGAAATCACCAAACAGTTCGCTTTCATCAAGTTTGTCAATGATGTAGGATAACCATGAAGGTTCAGGAGGAGTAACATCCACTACTTCAATTTCTAAAATCTGTGATATGTCAGGTTTGTGTACAAAGGTGATATGGTTGTCAATCCCTGTAAAAATTACAGTATTTATATTTCCTTTGCAGAGTTTTGCTGCAGTTTCAATTAAAAGAGTGCGGTTTTTAATGTTTAGTTTTCTATCATATTCGATAATCTGGTTTTCTGATGCCAGTTTTTCAAAGGATTCCACTTTCTGGATAAGCCCTTCTCCACTTTTTTGCACATGATAGAGGGAAAATTTTTTACCGTCTTCTTTTTGCTGTTCAACTATAAGATATTCAGTCAGGAAATATATGGAATTGTTTTCAGTGTCTTCAGGAAGGGAATCGGTTACCCCTATGTATTTATATTCATCAGGAAATATCATAGATTCTGATCCTTCTTTTGTTTCTGCAGTTTCCTTCGATGGGCTACCAGCCCACCGTCAGTGAGAATTTCGAGAAGAAAATCAGGAAGTTTATTACCTTTAAAGGTTTTGTTATTTACCTCAACAATGCCGTTTTTAAGATCAATTTTTACGGTATCACCTTCACTGCATTCAACATCTGCTTCCATCACAGGAAGCCCGACATTAATCGCATTGCGGAAAAAAATTCTTGCAAACGATTTGGCAACCACACATGCAACACCTGCATGTTTTAATGCTAATGGTGCCTGTTCTCTTGAAGATCCACAGCCGAAATTATCTCCTGCTACAATCACGTCTCCATTCTGAACTTTACTGGAAAATTCCGGGTCTATGCCCTCCATTGCATGCTCTGCAAATACCTGCATATCCGTAGTTCTTAGATATTTGCCGGGAATTATTACATCCGTATCAATATTGTCACCGTAAACCCATGCTCTGCCTTCAATCATGCTCTCCACTGTTTCACCTGAAATTTAAAATTTGTTTGCTGGTATTTGTATGTAGTGGTATTGATACTCATTTTTCTAATTATTTAATAAATTTCAACCACAATCTTTTTTAGTTATGCATTATTATGCATAATATGTTTAGAAGGGACAAATATGTCTCTGCAAACAATAATAATACGAAACAAGGAGGTTATAATTCATGCCAGGTGGAGATAGAACAGGACCGATAGGTGCTGGACCGATGACCGGAAGAGGTGCAGGATATTGTTCAGGATTTGATGTACCGGGGTTTGCAAATAATGTCCCTGAAGCTCGTGGATTGGCTAGAGGACGTGGTTTCGCATACTATAGAAAGGGTATGGGATTAGGTAGAGCAAGAGGAAGAGGATTCGGTTTTAGAAGTTTTCCGGATAATCCAGCCACTTATAATGAAAATACTGGTTTTGAGAGGGATGTTGAAACCAGTATCAGGTCACTTGAGCAGGAACAAAGGATTCTAAGGGAAGAGCTGGATAACATAAACAAAAAACTTGATAATATACAATCCAAGTAATAAAAGTGCTTATTTTTTCAAGCACTTGTCTATTTTTTGGTTAAAAACAGTTCAAGCAGTTATATACATTTCTACTTTTAAAAATAAAAATGGTATTATAACCTTAATTTTTTGGGATTAGTTATTCTCGCAGATGTTCTTGTAGTTTGTATATCCCTAGTACATACATGCCTGCTGATAGTATGCCGACAGGGAATATACCGAATGAAAAAATACCTATGGAAAATATGCCTACAGAAAATATACCTGCGGAAAATATTCCTGCTGAAAACACACCCAGACTAAATTCTCCCGCAGCCAGATAACCACTTGCGAAATCACCTGCTGAGAACACTGGGAGCCCTGATATGTTTTCTATGCCTGCGATACTCAAACCTACAGCTATAATTAACAATATGGCTGCCGTTATACCTATGGTACGTTCTATATATTGGCTTTTCATGATTACAAGTACCTAAAAAACGTATATAAAATTTATTATTTGTTCGTCTAGGTTTTTCTACAAAGCCCATGATTTGTTATTTTATCAAAGGGAGAGGTTGGAACAAATCACATCCCCTTCCCTACAAGCTGTATATTTTCTCTCGTACTCAAATCCGTATATACATTTCCAGTTTCAGGAACAATGCTTAATTTCATTTTTGCACTTATAATATCCTTTGTTATATCCAATCCCTGGATTAATATAGTACCATCATTGGATGTAAGCAGTCCTACCAGCATCCTTATGATGGTAGTCTTACGAAATTGGGACAACAGGGGTACGTGAAAGCCAACGACTGAACAGGCTGTCCGACAATTAATGTTAAAGAGGGTATATTCTACAAAGGGACCTACCACATAACATAAATTATCAGTTCCAATCGTTTCTCTTATATCAATTGATAGCATCTGTTTCTGGTTTTTGGATCATCGGAGAACTG
>NZ_JAHENT010000020.1 GCF_018609725.1 Methanohalobium sp.
CACAATTACAGCAGTCCTGAGAGGTATAGGATTCATCAATTTCTATTATCCTTTTGCCTATTCTTTGTGATTTATAGGCTTCTTAAATCGCAGATTTAAGAATAACTCTAAATCTTTGATTTAGAGTGTCAGAAATTGAGCGAACCGTCCGATGTGACCTGAATTGTGAGTACTGCGGTGTGTACTTTTATCGGATTTTTTGTCCCCTTTCTCGCTCGATGCCATCAGTTTGGTGGATAAATCACCGATGAGTATAACGTTTGCTTCGATGTTATCGATGATGTTCCTCGTCTTCTTGTGCTGGAAGTCTTTTAGCTGGTTAGAATATTTCTGTTTCATCCTGTTTAGGTTGCGTTTCAATCGATACCATTTTTTACTGTATCTCTTGCAGTGGTCCAATCTGGATTGGATCTGCTGGACCTTAGGTTCCCAGTATTTATCTGGCCTCTTGTTAATTATTTCACTAAGGTTACCGTCAGAATCAACCATGGTATGTTTGCTGACACCCATATCCATTGTCAGATGCTTATCGTTATGTTTGAAATCCAGACAGGGTATATTGTATGTAATACTGAGATAATACCCACTGTATTTTTTCTGATGGACTTCGATTTGTGTAATTTCGTCAGCTATACTTATTCAGGCTCGCTTTTACCATACAGATAATTGGTAGTATCGATACTGTTGTAGGTTATAGTATTACCTTTAGAATCAGTAATTTCAAATCCTGATTGGTTGTAGGTCATTGTGAAGAAATAATCTTTGCCTCTAAATTTAGGCGGTTTTGCGTTTTCCTCACCATTTTTTCTCAAAGAGAATAACGATTTGTAGTTAGCATCGAGCTTTTTTAATATAGACTGCAACACCTTGGAGTAAACCCACTTATATTCTGGATACTGTTCCTTGATTTGGGGAAAATCGTTCTGCTGCTTACTGTAGCTTATCTTGATATTATTCTTATAAGCATCTTTGCGTTCAGCAAGTGCAAAATTGTACAGTAACCTGCATTTCTCAGACAGTATCCACAATAATTCTTCCTGTTGTGATGTGGGTGTAATCTTTATCGGTAAACTCTGATACTTAATTTGTTACGGGTACGGAAAATATTTATAAGTTTTCTTCCATTAGCTTTTTTATAATAAAAAATATATTCATTAGACGCTCTCATTTCCCAGCTGTTGCAGGGAGATATCTCGCTACAGAGTTAAATATTAACTTTTTTTCCACTGGCATCCCGTTTGTATTCACCAAATTCAGAATCTATGAGTTCAGTACCTTTAAAAACCGGTCCGTCTTTACATACTCTTAATCCCTTTGGGTCTATACAGCACGCACCACATACACCTATACCGCACTTAAAATACCGGTGGAGATTGAATTCGGTTTTTTCAAGGACGTATTTTTCATCCTGTAGCATGTTGAATATGCACCCCAGCATAACTTCAGGACCACAGGTGTATATTCTGTCATAATCAGAAAGGTTCAGGTTAGTCAGTATATCGGTCACAAAACCACAGGTTCCTGATGTACCGTCATCGGTTGTTATGTACAAATCTCCTGCACTGGAAAATCGTTTTCCAAATATTAATTCGGTAGAACTGCGAGCACCAAGTATAGTAGTCACATCAACACCATTTTTAAAAGAATATTCTGCCAGTGGTGCCAGTGGTGCAGCACCCAAACCACCGGCTACTAACAATATTTTGTCACTTTTTTTAGGAAGTGTAAAACCGTTCCCAAACGGACCTCTCAAACCAATCGTATCTCCTTTTTCCATTTTGAATAGTCTGGATGTGGCATCTCCTACTTTCTGTACAGTTATTCCGCTGTTATATGACAGTGTCATAGGAATCTCGTCCACTCCATGAACCCATACCATCAGGAACTGGCCTGCATTTGCATCAAAATATCTGTCAAAGAAAAAAGTCCTTGTCGAAGGTGATTCCTGTACTATATTTATTAATCTTGTATTAAGTGGATACATAAAACATCAGCCCATTTTGTGTGAAAATCCTACGATTTCATCTATTGTTGAATACCCATTTGTATAAAGATAATCTTCAATCCCTGATGATATTGATTTAAAAACATCCAGACTCTGTGATACTGCAGAACCCACTTGTACAGCACTTGCACCTGCCATAACCATTTCCACAGCATCCTGCCAGCAGGATACACCTCCTACACCCACAACAGGGATATCCAGTGAGGCATACAGGTCATATACACATTTTACAGCGATTGGTCTTATAGCCCTTCCTGAAAGTCCACCGTATCGGTTACCAAGTATCGGATAACCGGTGTTGATATCTATGGACATTCCTTTTACAGTGTTTATTGCAACAACGGCATCAGCTCCCCCTCTTTCAGCAGCTTTACCAATATCTACAATATTTGTGACATTTGGTGTAAGTTTGACCCATACCGGAACATCGATTATATCACAAACACTGGCTGTAATTTCTTCTACAAGGCATGAATCACAGCCGATTGTGGCACCATAACCTTCAGCGTGAGGGCAGCTTACATTCAATTCAAAACCGTCTGGGTTGGCTGAACTCAATTCTTCAGCAACTTTGACAAAACCTTCTTTATCACCCGCAAAAACACTTGCTATGATCGGAACTGATGTATTATTTTTTGCGTTTTCAATTTCCTGCACAAATTCAGTGTATGAAGGATTTGGGAGTCCCATAGCGTTCAGGAAACCATTTTCCAGTTCAATCATAGTGGGGTTGGGATGTCCTTTTTTTGGGACAGGCCCTATGGATTTGGTTATCACCGCGCCTGCTCCATTGTACGCCATCCGTGTAAGTGATGCACCAGTTGTACCCATAATACCTGAAGCCAGTATAACCGGATTTTTTGGATGAGGGTAAAGAGCTTTTTTTGCAACCATGTTAACCAGTTATTCTGCATTTGCCATTTTATCGAGTGCTTCCTGAACCAGCTTTTTACCGCCTTTTCGAACCAGTTCCTCCCCTAATTCATTGGCTTCTTCTTTATAATTGTTAGCTGATATAACATCATCAACTGCAACATAATGAGACCCGTCCAAAGCCAGTACTTCTGAACGGATATGTATCCTTTCATCATCTAAAAATTCAGCATACGCACCTATTGGAACTATACATCCTCCACCGACATTACCTATCAATATGCGTTCAATTTCTGTTTCTATTTTGGTCTGTGGATGATTTATACGTGAAATGACCTTTTCTGATTCATCACCGGATTTTGCAACTACTGCAATAGCACCCTGATTGGCTGAAGGACAGAAATGGTCAGTATCAAGCTGGTGCACCGGTATGTCCCATCCCATACGTCTTAATCCTGCTTCTGCAAGTATAATACCGTCATATTTTCCAGCCTCCAGCTTTTTTAACCGGGTGTCTATATTCCCTCTGAGGCTCTGGACATCAAAATCGGGTCTGTATCTTAAAACTTGGGATTTTCTGCGAAGTGATGTTGTGCCGATAACTGCACCTTCAGGCAGTTCATCCAGTGTAGAACCATCTCTGGTAAGCAGAGCATCAAATGGGGAATCACGTTTAAGTACTGCAGAAGTTGGCAGTTCTTCTGGGCGTTCAGTGGGCAGGTCTTTCATTGAATGCACTGCTATATCGAGTTCACCAGATAACATCCTTTCATCAATTTCTCTTACAAATGCACCTACACCGCCCAGTTCATGCAGTGGACGGTCTGTAAAAGAGTCTCCAGATGTTTTTATTATTTTGAGGAACGTATTAACGCCCTGTTCTTTAAGCATCTGAGAGACCCTTCTTGTTTGTGTAAGTGCAAGGGAACTTCCACGTGTGCCTATTATTATATCCATCTAATATTATTCTCCTTTAATCAGGATTGTTTCAGGTTGCTTTCATACGCATTAAGTAACTTCTGGATGTCTGAATCACTGTGTGCATATGAGAGGAAATTCGTTTCAAACTGTGATGGGGGCAGGAAAATACCTTCATTAAGCATTCGTTTGAAGAAGTCAAAATAGCCTGATTTGTCGCATTTAAGAGTTTCCTGATAGTTAGTCGGGGCTTTTCCGAAAAATACCTTAAACATGGATGAAACGCCTGATACTTCATAATCCAATCCTGTATCTGATATTATATCTGATAGGCAGGAGCGTATTTCATCACCTTTCTTATTCAGAGTGTCATGAACGTTTTCGTTTTCAAGGACGTCCATTGTAGCAACTCCTGCGGCAAGAGTTGCAGGGTTTCCGCTGAAAGTACCTGCCTGATAAACATTTCCATTTGGTGCAACCATATCCATGATTTCCCGTTTTCCACCGAAAACACCGACAGGCATACCTCCGCCTACAATCTTTCCAAGAGTAGTCATATCAGGTGTAACGTTATAGTATTCCTGAGCTCCTCCCATTGCAAGTCTGAATCCTGTTATTACTTCATCAAAAATAAGAACAACATCGTTTTCTTCAGTTACTTTACGTACTTCTTTCAGGTAGTTTTCTTTTGGTAAAATGGGACCGATATTGCCCATAACAGGTTCCATTATGACAGCAGCCATGTCATCACTGTTTTTCTCAATAAGCTCTGTCATTGATTCGATATCATTAAACGGTGCCTGAAGTGTATGTTTTGTTACTTCTTCAGGTACTCCTTTCGAGTTTGGTTTACCAAGAGTAGTAGCACCTGAACCCGCTTTAACAAGGACTGAATCATGGGTGCCGTGGAATCCACCTTCAATTTTTAATATTTTGTTTTTTCCGGTATATCCGCGTGCTGTACGTATAGCACTCATTGTAGCTTCAGAACCTGATGAAACAAATCTTAGCATATCCATGCTCGGATATGCATCTGTTACTTTTTCAGCCAGTTTGACCTCGTTTTCAAGGGGGGATCCGTAAAGCCAGCCGTTATCCAGTTGTTCAGCAATTGCCTGTTTGATTTCTGGATGAGCATGTCCGAGTAAATTAGGTCCGTAACCCATACAGAAATCAATGTATTCGTTTCCATCTACATCTTTTAGTCTGGAACCCTGAGCAGATTCAGTATAAAATGGATAGGGCTGTATAGCACGTACGGGGCTGCTTACACCACCTGGGATAATTTTTTTAGCCTGTTCGTATAATTGTTCTGATTTTGTATTTTCGCCTTCCATGGTATCACTTGTAATTTTTATTTTAACTGCTAAACAATCATGATATAATTATATATAAAATTGCCAATATTTTATTTCAAAAGCTTTGCCATATCTTTGGCAAAATAGGTAAGTATAATGTCTGCTCCGGCACGTTTAATGGATGTAATTGATTCATAAATTATTTTGTTCTCATCCATCCATCCGTTCTGTGCAGCGGCTTTTATCATCGCATATTCACCGCTTACATTATATGCTGCAGTCGGCATTTCAAGTTCATCTTTGATTCGGTATAGTATGTCAAGGTACGGGAGTGCGGGTTTGACCATTACAATGTCTGCACCTTCATCAATGTCCAGTTCCACTTCACGGATTGCTTCATTGGAATTGGAAGGGTTCATCTGATAACTTGACCTGTCGCCAAAAGAATAACCTGATTCAGCGGCATCTCTGAAAGGACCGTAGAAAGCTGAGAAATATTTAGCCGCATAGGACATTATTGGAATGTTTTCAAAATTATTGTTATCAAGTTCGGATCTGATGGATTCTACCATGCCATCCATCATCCCAGATGGAGCAACCATATCTGCACCGGCTTCTGCATGGCTTACAGCAGTTTTTCCAAGTAATGGTAAAGTGGGGTCGTTCAATATTTCTTCTTTATCATAGTCCACAACACCGCAATGACCATGGGTTGTGTATTCACAAAGGCAGACATCGGTAATTATAGCCATGTCCCTGCTTGAAATATCGTTTCTGATGTTTCTGACAGCACGCTGTACAACTTCATTGTTGCCCCATGCAGAACTCCCTGATTCATCTTTTCTGGCAGGAACTCCAAAAATCATTATCGATGGAATATCAAGATCTAAGATTTCTTTAGCTTCGTCTACCGCATAATCGACTGGTAATTTATAAATACCCGGCATAGAGGGCACTTCCTGTGGTGTCTCAATATTTTCATCGACAAAAACAGGACATATCAGGTCATCTGCAGTAATTGTTGTCTCACGTACAAGATTTTGTAGTTTCCCTTGCCTTAATCTTCTCATCCGTACCTGTGGAAACATGTAAACCATCTCACATTTGTTATATATCTGTGTTATTTTTTGTTATCAAGATTAAACAACCGAGAAGCGGTATCCATTAGTTCGTCTTCATCGTTTTCGGTTGCTTTTCTGAGCTTTTTTGTAGGTTCTGCTAGAATTTTGTTAACAATAGAATGTGTAAGGTCATCCAGTACTTCGGATTCGATATCACCAATTGTGTGATAGGAACTTAAACGGTTGATTGCACGCTGTTTTTCTCTCTCACGAACATTATGCACCTGCCCATACAATTGTGAAATCAATCCATCAGCTTTCTGGCGTTTGTACTGGGTATTCAGCAGTTCGAATTCTTCTTCTATCAGAGCTTCGACTTTCTTTGCTTCGCCCCTTCGCATCTCCATATTTTTTTCATTTATCCTGCGAAGGCTATCGATATTGTGCAATTTTACATGTCCTATGTCTGAAACTCCAGGTTCGATGTCTCTAGGGGTTGCAATATCTATCAGAAGCAATTCTTTATTTCTGCCATCTATTGCTTTTTCAATAGTGGATTTTCTCAAAACAAAATGTGGAGCTGCAGTTGCACTTATAACTACATCAGCGTTTCTAATGCATTCATCGATATTATCAAACAAAACTGCATCTCCGCCAATTTCTTCGGCAAGCTGTTTGGCGGTTTCAAAGGTCCGGTTTGCAAGATATACCACATCCATATCTTTATGAGCAAGGGCACGTGCAACAAGTGTTCCCATTTCACCTGTGCCTATAACAAGAATATTTTTGCCGGTAAGTCCTCCAAGGATTTCATCAGCAAGATCAACAGCAGCAGATCCGATAGATACAGAACCTTTGTTTATTCGGGTTTCGGTACGAGCTTTTTTTCCAACTTGTATGGCTTTTGAAAATGCAGTATCAAGGGCAGGACCAATTGTTCCCACGTTTTTGGCAGTGGTATATAAATCCTTAATCTGTCCAAGTATCTGATCTTCTCCCACTATCATGGATTCCAGACCCGATGCCAGTCTCAGAAGATGTTTTAATGAATCCTCATGGTCATAAAACTCAACGATATGGGAAGAAGCTCCCATCTCTTTAGCAAAATGGAATAATACACTACTTGCTTTTGGTGATACTACATAAACTTCCACACGATTACATGTTTTAAGAACCGCACATTCGTAAACGTATTCATGAGAATAAAGCGATTTCAGCACATATTCTATATCACCATGCCATGCTTTTTCCATTTCCTCGATACTTGCTTTTGTATGGGTAATCACCATACTTGATATCTGCTGTGTCACCAGGATCCTCCGGGTAAAAATAAATGTGGTTATTACGGGTTAAAAAATCATTTTAATCAATTATTTCGCTTCTTAACTGTTCATCTACTATATTTAATGCTATATTATACGCTTTTTCATATGAATCAGAAAGAGCACTCCATACTGAATCATCTTCTATAATGTTCCAGAGGATTTGTTTTCGTTTTTTCTGGTCGGGTATGACTTCTTTCAGGTAGGTACGTATGTCGTTTTGAATTTTTGCCATTTCACTGTACTCTGGAGTGATTATCTGTTCTATATTTTCACGGGTAAATTTTGAAATAGCGGGGCTGGAACCAAGAGTGGAAATTCCGATTGTAAGGTCCCCTCTTTTAATAACAGATGGAACTATAATATCACCGATGTCATCCACCTGATTAACTAGGATATTTTTATCTGTATTATTTGCAATTTCTGTTATCCTCTGGTTTAATTGTCTGTTATTGGTGGCAGGTATGACCATAAATGCATCGTAAATTAAATCTTTTATTTGTGAATCATTGAGAGAATTGATATTTGATGTTATTAATTTTATTTTTCTGCTGTTTTCGAGTTCTTTTATTCTGGATGTAAACGATGTACTTATAATAGTTGTATCGGCATACGCGGAAAAAAATAGGGCTTTACGTTCACCCACAGAACCAGCTCCAAAAATTATGATTTTTTTGCCGCTTAGATCTATCATCAATGGAGTAAAGTTTTTATCAGAATTCATATTACCATTCTTTATTACAATCTTACACCAGTTTTTTTAAATTCATGTTCGCTGAACAGTAGTTTATAATCAGTTATACCGGTAGCTTTTGATATTTTCTCTGCAACATATTCGCAGTCTCTTTTTGAATACGAATGAACCATTGTGAATAAATTATAGGGCCAATCTGGATACCTTGGACGTTCATAGCAATGGGTGACTTCAGAAAAGCCCGCCATTATAGCACCTACCTCTTCAACTCTTTCATCAGGTACATTCCATATACACATGGCGTTGGCTGTGATTCCAATGGCTCTGTGACCTATGGATGCTCCAAATCTTCTTATTATACCCTTATTTTCCATTTCTTTTATGATATTGACAACTTCATCCTCACTAATACCCAGATAGCTGGCAATTTGGGCAAAAGGGGAGTAGGTAAATGGTATCCCATCTTGGGTGAGTTTGATAATTTTTGTATATATATCGTCCTCGTTGTTAATAGAACAGGATGAGTTATTAGAGGTTTCATCTGACATCAAATTTCACCCCAATTTTGAAAAGGCGTTTTGTGGGCAGGTTTATAAGTGGGCATCCGGTTTCATTCCTTATCTCTTCAAGAATTTCATCAAGGCGCTGTTTGCTAGATGCTGATACTGTAAACCAGAGATTGTATTTATCAGGACGGAGGTAATTGTGTGATACTTCAGGATACTGATTGATATAATTAGCTATATCTGAAATCTGGGAATCTGGCGCTTTAACAGCAACAAGTGTACTTATACCACCTGTTTTTCTGGTATTAATAATTGGACCTATCCTTCTGACTGCTCCTTTATGATAAAGGTATTCTAATCTCTTTAAAACTTCATCTTCATTAATTCCAAGTCTTTCCGCCAGTTTTTCATAGGGATGGGTATCAAGAGGAAAATCAAGCTGTATCTCATTTAAGATTTTTTTGTCAGTCTCATCCAACTGTATCATTTGGATACCCTTGATTTTTGTTTTGGATTGTAAATACAGTATGGCTCTTCATCCATATAGTCACCGGTTCCTGCATAGGCACGAGCCCTGCAGCCGCCACAGATATTTTTGTATTCACAGATACCGCATTTACCTTTCAGTTTTGTGACATCGCGAAGGTCATTAAATACCTTTGAATAGTTCCAGATATCTTCAAATTTTTCTTCTCTTATATTACCGGCAAGTGCTGGAAGATACCCACATGGATATACTTCACCTTTACTGGATACGAAGCAGAAACCTGTCCCGCCAAGACAACCTCTTGTCATTGCATTGTATCCCTCTTTTTTAAAGGGTGGATTTTTACCCTCATCCTGTGCACGTTGCAACGCGATTCTGAAATAATGTGGGGCACATGTAGCTTTTAATTGAATAGGTGAGGTTTTTTGCTTTTCATAAAACCAGTTAAGTATATCTTCGTATTCTTCAGGCGGGATTTCATCATCTTCGATTTCTTTACCTCTTCCAGTGGGTACGAGCATAAATATGTGTAGAGCATCGGACCCAATCTTTTTTGCAAATTCAAAAATATCTGGTATTTCTTTGATGTTGCGTTTTGTAATTGTAGTGTTAATCTGTATACCTATACCGGTATTTTTGAAAATTTCAATACTATTCAGGGCACCCTCAAAAGCACCGGGCATACCCCGAAATTCATCATGGGTATGGGCGGTAGCACCATCAATGCTTATACTAACCCTTTGTACACCGGATTGTTTTAATCTTTCAGCAATATTGGATGTAACCATTGTACCGTTTGTAGCCATTACAACTCTTAATCCTTTATGAGTACCATAACTGACAATTTCGAAGATGTCGCTGCGAACAAGTGGTTCGCCCCCACTTAAAATAAGGATGGTTTTTCCGAAATTTGCAATTTCGTCAATAAAACGCTTTGATTCATCTGTTGATAATTCATCTTTATCCATTTTGGATGTGGACGAACCTCTGCAATGTGCGCATGATAGGTTGCAGCTTTTTGTAAACTCCCATGCAATAAGTTTTGGTGGTTGTGCCATGATTACCATTTCTATCAGGTTTTTATAAATATCTTAAAATTAATCCATGAGGTATTAATATTGGTTTTTAATTATTATTCAATTTAGTTAAATATGATGTGTTAGATTTAATATAGCCTGTATTAATAGTTATGTTGTAATACAGCAAAATTAATATTTACAGTATATGATTTTGGATACAGCAAATTTATAAATTTATAGCCTTGTAATAGAGATAAATAAAATGGTTTTATAACAATGAATGCGTTATATATAGCGTTTATTATTACATGGGTAACAATTTTAATATATGCAATATACCTGATACGAACGCGTTTAAATCTAAATCGCGAACTTAAACGACTGAAAAAACATCAATAAATGGTATTTATAGATGAACAAGGGCAAAAAAATACTAACATCAATGGTTTTTATTGCAATAGTAGCAATTGTTGGACTCTGGGATGTAGATTTTTCTGATGGTTACCTTATGGTATCAGAACTAAAATCTAATCCTGAAGATTATGTCGGTGGTAAAGTAAATACAATGGGGTCCATTAAAAACGATACGCTTGACAAAACACCCAAATCTACAAGTTTTATACTAAAAGATGCGGAAAATAGATCATATCAAATTTATATTGAATATACAGGCGATTTACCAGCAAACCTTGCAGAAGGTAAAAGAATCAGTCTAAGCGGAACAATGATAAATGATAAAAAAATCAAAGCAAATAAAATTGTAATGGGCTGTCCGTCAAAATATGAAGAAAAAACCAGTAGTTAAATTTAATATCAATTTTTAAAATAAATGAGGGCGCTTGATGAATATTGAACAATGGGATGAATATATACGCATCACAGATGCTATGGACGAATTAATTGAGAACATGGATGATTCATCCCAAATAAAAAATGTTGTTAGTCATGTATGTAATTATGGTGGCAAAAGGATCAGACCAATTATATTGATGCTTTCAACAGATATATGCGGTAGTGATTCAAAAACCAGTATTAATGCAGCTCTTGCAGTTGAATTAATGCATTCAGCATCTCTTATACATGATGATCTTATTGATGATGGGATAATTCGCAGGGGTGTACCTTCAGCTCATAAAAAATTCGGACATTCAGCAGCCATGTTGTGTGGTGATTTTTTAATATCCAAATCCATCGAACTTATGTCCTCTTACGGTAATAATGCGATAACTGAATTCGGCCAAGCAGGAATGTCAATGGCACATGGAGAAACCATTGATTTGGACGGAGATGATTCAGGTTTTGTAGAGGTTAATTATTTTGATTGCATATACAAAAAAACTGCATCACTTTTTGCTGCATGTGCCTCCATTGGAGCCTATATAAGTGGGGCAAATGATGAAATGGCACACAGATGCCGGTTATATGGTGAATATATGGGTACTGCTTATCAGATTGTAGATGATTTGCTTGAATATTTACATGAAATTGATGACAAAAGTTCTGTTCGTAAATCTGTAACACTTCCACAGATATATACGAAACAAATGACTCATGAAGAGGCAGTAAATAAAACAGTAGATAAAGTTGAGGAATATGTAAATCAAGCTAAAAACATAATCGGTGGTTTTGAATCAGAAAATGGAAAGGATAAATTATTACAGATAACCAACCATATAACAATAGATATGCTCCCTGAAAACTATTTTTAAACCATCTTGCTAACAAAGGTGTAATATGCGAGTCTACGACAGGTCAACAATTAAAGTAAATGCAACTACCAAAAACAATAGAGTTGTGCTTGATGCAGAAGGTACTTTTTCTCCAGTAGTTAAACCTATATTAACACATATTAACAATGTATTCGGGGAAGAAAAACCTGTATCTTCCGATGAGGACAAGATAATTTTTTCAACATGGCTGCCTCCGATACCCAGTAGTATATTTGGCAGGGTTGTTAGTTCACAGATAGGGTCTGTTTTTAAAAGACGGATTCCAGACCAGTTTTCAATAGGAATCACTATGAGATGCCCTAACAACTGCATACATTGTGGGGCAGCAGATGTAGTTGCAAACCCTGAACTATCACTGGATGAAATAAATAATGCTGTAACTCAATCTATAGACCTTGGTTCTTATCTCATTTCATTTGATGGCGGAGAAACCATGCTTCGAAAAGACCTTGAAGATATGGTGGAAAATGTTGATAAAGAACGTGCGATAGCGACTGTATTTACTTCGGGTTATGGTTTGACCGAAAAGAGAGCGCAGAGCCTAAAAAAAGCTGGACTGTATGCAGTAAGGGTAAGTTTTGACAGCCCGTTTGAAGATGAACATGATAAAGTTCGCGGTAGATACGGTGCTTATCAGGATGCTATAAGTGCTGTAAAAAATGCCAAATCAGCAAATTTACTTACCGATATGTTTGTTGTAGTGTCGCCGGATAATATAGACTATCTCAAAGAATTTTACGATCTTGCAGTTGATCTTGGTGTGGACGAAATATCACTTTATGAAATAGTAGCTGTAGGAAGATGGCTCCATCAGGAAGACCAGATTTTGAATGATAGTGATGTATCACGTCTTGAAACATTCCAGAAAAATATGAATTCAAAATCTGAAGGTCCTAGGGTTACAGCATTCCCCTATTTTATGGGTCCAAAACAGTTTGGTTGTTTTGCAGGAAGACGGTGGATACATGTAACATCTGCGGGAGATGTTTTGCCCTGTGCGTATACACCGCTTTCATTTGGAAATATACGTGAAGACAATTTGGAAGATATATGGAAACGTATGGGTAAACATTCAGCGTATAAAAACCATGCCGATTACTGCATGATGAGAAATCCTGAATTCAGGAAAAAGTATATTCATACATTACCTGATGATGTACAGATGCCTTACAGGATGGATAAAAATTAAGACTGATGTTTTGGGTCACATAAAATTTATATTTGATAAATAATCTTGGGGATATAAATCAAATACCGCTCTTCAATGATACAGTTGTATCATATGCAATTTTTATAAATACAATGAAATGATAAATCATTAAAAATATCAGTAACAAGAGAATTTAAACCGAATAACTTATATTCAGGTTTATTATTTAGGATTGATAACTATTTAGATATATAAAATAACAAAAGAGGATTTGCATGGCCAAAGATGACGTCTTATTGAAGATCAAAGAGGCAGAACAAAGTGCGAAGAAAACTGTGGAGGAGAGCGTCAAAGAAAAAAATGAACGCATCTCTAATGCAAAGGCTGAAGCTGATGAAATCATCAAGCAGGCCAAAAAGGATGCTGAAGAATCAGCAAACAATTCGTACAAATCTGAAGAAGAAAAAATACGTAATGAAAGTGCAAAGATTATCGAAGACGGTAAAAATGAGGCCGAATCAATTAAACAAAAGGCCCGAGAAAACGAAGATAAAGCTGTTGATTACTTAATCAAAGAGTTCGAGAGGGCAATCACAAATGCTTGAACCCAAACCAATGAGCCGGGTACTTATAGTAGGCCACAAAAATATAATGAATGATACAGTGGAAACATTACATAATCTCAATGTGTACCACATTGAAGATTATAATGAAGAAGAACCTGGCCTAGAAATTGGTAAGCCCTTTGAGAGTGCTGAAGACATATCTAAAAAGCTTGTAAAAATAAGATCTCTGTCAAATTACCTTGGTGTCAAGGGTGATGAAAGCGTAAGTGAAGACGCAGATAAAGTCTGGAGCAACCTTGATGACAGGTTGAATGAGCTTGATACTAAAATAACTGAAAAAACAGAGGAAAAGAGTGAACTGGAAAGCAAATTAAAAGATATTGAAAATCTTAAGAAAGATTTGCAACCACTTTCTAATATACCTCTTGACCTTGACCTGTATAGAGGATATGAGAACATATCGGTTTTTACAGGCACTGTTAAAGAAAACATGGACAGTCTTGAAACCGATATTTCAGATATAACAAATCTATATGAAATCTGGAAAGACCCAGATTGGAATGCTATAGCATTATTTGTATACAAAGATTATGCAGGCCAGGTTTCAAAAATACTGTCCGATTATTCGTTCAAAGAGCTTAGGATACCTGAGAAGAGTGGTGTTCCAAAGGATATACTGTCAAAATCTGAAGAGGATAAACAATCAATTGAAGAAAAGATTGAGTCTATTGATGAAGAAATTGAATCTATTAAGGAACAGTATTCCAACTTTATACTTGCAAGTGATGAATTACTCTCAATGGAGGCTGAAAAGGCAGAAGCACCATTGAAAATGGCTACTTCTGAGAACACATTCGTAATTGACGGATGGGTTCCAGATGATGAGTATGATACAGTGGTGCAATCCCTTGACAAAGCTACCAATGGCCATGCTTATGTTTCCATTGTGGAGGCTGAAGAATCTGACGAACATGAAGAGCATTCTGAAGAAATAACACCTCCTACAGAATACAATAATTCTAAATTTGCAAAACCGTTAGAAACAGTAATGGACCTGTATTCGCGTCCGCGATTCAAAGAACTGGATCCCACAAGCTTAATATTTATAGCATTACCCCTGTTCTATGGGATGATGCTTGGTGATGTGGGATATGCACTTGTAATCCTTGCTGCTGCTTTCGGTGTCAAAAAATATGTTAATATGGAATCACTAAAACCTGTGATGAACGTATTAATTTATTGTCAAATATTTAGTTTCATATTTGGTATTCTCTATGGAGAAGCCTTTGGTATTTCACTGGGTACTACCCATGCAGGAGTTCCACCTTGGTCACCAGAACCACTTTATGAATTGTTTGGTGCGACCTTTGAAAGCCATGGGCATGGTTTCTTGTCAGGATTAATTCCTGGGTTTGAAACGATCTATCTGTTTGAATTTCCATTCACCAACGAAATGGTCTCTTTCCCCTTCCATAGGCCTGATGCAGTATTGACACTAATTGTATTGACAGCAGTATTGGGAATAATTCAAATAAACATTGGTTATGTACTTGGCATGGTCAATGTATACAGAAATCATGGTTTAATGGACGCGATACTTGAAAAAGGAAGCTGGATTATAATTGAATTAGGTGTGCTCTTGGCGGCACTTGGATTCCTTGAATACGCTCCTACAACAATATTAGGTCTTGCTGTATTCATAATCGGCTTTGCAATGCTTTTCAAAGGTGAAGGTGTTAAAGGAGCAGTTGAACTCCCTTCGCTCCTCAGCAATGTACTGTCTTACGCTCGTATTGCCGCAGTAGGACTCTCATCAATCTATATAGCTTATATTGTCAACGAGATAGCATTTGTAATGTTAAGTCCCGATACATCTATATTGTTGGCAATTCTTTCAATACTCGTGTTTATATTCGGACATGCTCTTAATACAGTACTGGGTGTCATAGCCCCCGGTTTGCAGGCACTCAGGTTGCAGTATGTCGAATTCTTTACAAAATTCTATGATGGCGGGGGCAAAAAATACAATCCATTTGGACGTATAAGAAAATATACAGAATAAATATAAAAAAAGGAGGAATAATATAATGGCAGCAGAACAATTCGCAATGATAGACCCAGCAGGATATAAAGCAATAGGAGCAGGAATTGCAGTCGGACTCGCAGGAATTGCTACCGGTATTGCAGAAAAAGATATTGGTAGTGCAGCAGTTGGTGCAATGGCTGAAAATGAATCACTTTTTGGTAAAGGTCTTATTTTGACTGTAATTCCAGAAACCATTGTAATTTTCGGTTTGGTTGTTGCTTTGATCGTCGGTGCTTAATCGTCGATAGACAGTAATTCAACCGATGTAAGCCATAAATAAAACATGAAAATTAAAGAGCATTCTATTTTGCTTTTTGCTCTTTAATTTATTAGGGTGTGAGAGTATGGGTCTGGAAACAGTAGTAAACGATATAATGGATGTTGCACATGCCGAAGCGGCCCAAAAGAAAGAAGAAGCTGATACTGAGGCAGCTCAGATAATAGAAGATGCCAAAGAGAAAGCAAAAAAAATTAAGGGTGACCGGCTCGCAGAAACAGAAGCAAAAATTGAGCGTCTAAGAAGACAGGAAATTTCCAGTGCGAATCTGGAAGTTAAACGTGTCAAACTTAACGCACGTAAGGAAATACTCGATGAAGTATATAATAAAGCAGTTGATTCAATTTCAAACTTATCTCCATCAAAGAATGAAGAATTGCTAAAATCTCTCATAGATAAATATGAACAACATGGAGCTAGGGTTTATTCAAATAAGGAATCCGAAGAAATTGTAAAAAAATTATCATCACTTGAGTACGCTGGAAATATAGATTGTATCGGTGGTATCGTCATCGAAAATAGTGATGGTTCTTTTAGACTGGATTATACCTACGATACAATTCTTAAAAGCGTCTATGATCAATCATTAAAACAAATATCTGATATTCTATTCGGGTGATCTCCATGCATCTTTTTTCAAAATTAAGACGTAAAAGTGGAGGAGAAAACCTTCGGACTTCTAATTATTCATATGTTACTGCACGCGTTCGTGCAATGAAAAGCAAGCTTTTGCCAGCTGATACATATTCCAAACTTTTGAATATGGGCATTGATGAAATTACCAGAACAATTGAAGAGTTAGAATATAAACAGGATATTGATGTACTGGCAAGACAGTATAGCGGTGCAGATTTAATAGAACATGCACTTAACCGTAATCTTGCAGTAACATTTACAAAAGTATTGAATATGGCCGAAGGGGAACCCAACTACCTTTTGAGCAAATACCTAAAAAGATATGATGTATGGAGTCTTAAAACAATACTGCGTGGAAAACATTATAATGCATCTCCTGATAAAATCGAGGAAAATATAATTTCAGCTGGTAAATACAGTTTTGACTTTTTATCAGATCTTGCAAACAAAGACTCTTATACTGATGTTATATCAGCATTAGAAAATACAGAGTATTATTCTATATTAAAACAGTATGATGGAACCAATTTATCTGATATTGAAAACGAACTTGAAAAAGAATATTATAAAGACCTTTTCATATCAGTATCTAAACTTAAATCTAAAAATAGTCGAATTTTTGCAGAGTTTGTTGGAGCTGAAATTGACATTAAAAACCTCAGGACATTGTTCAGGTTGAAAATGTCAGGCATTGAACCTGAAGAAATCAGGAAATTGATGATTGAAGGTGGACACAGAGTTAAAATGAAAGATATAGAGAGTCTATTGCCACTTTCGTTTGATGAATTTTTAAGTGCTGTTGATAAGTACTCATACTGGTACAATTTCTCGGATGTAGTAAGTTCTGAGATGGAATCTTTAATAGACCTGGAAACTCAACTTCTAAAACAAAATGTGAAATTTGCATCCAGTATATCACATGTTTATCCGCTATCAATAGTTCCAATCATGGATTACATATTGAATAAGAAAATAGAAGTTGATAACCTCAGGATAATTATTCGGGGTAAATCAGCAGGTCTTGATAAAGAAGTAATCAGAAAACAGTTGGTGATTTGATGGAACTATCCGTTGTTGGTAATGGTGAGTTTGTGACAGGGTTCAGGCTGGCTGGTATCAGAAAGATACATGAAGTCAGTGATGAAAACCTTGAATCTGCAGTAAAAGAAGTAATAAAAGACCCTGAAGTAGGTATTTTAGTAATGCATGATGATGATTTTAATAAATTACCTCAAAATTTGAGAAATAAACTCAATGAATCAGTAGAACCAACAGTAGTAACACTTGGTGGTACTGGTCAAAGTTCTAATTTAAGAGAAAAAATAAAACAATCGGTAGGTGTCGACTTGTGGAAGTAAAAGGTGAAATTTATCGTGTCTCAGGACCTGTAGTTATAGCCACAGGTATTAGACCAAAAATGTATGACGTGGTGAAAGTTGGCCACGAAGGATTAATGGGCGAAGTAATTAAAATTGAAGGTGACAAATCAACAATTCAGGTATATGAAGATACATCCGGTATAGAACCCGGAGAACCTGTTGAAAATACAGGATTACCTTTATCAGTTGAACTCGGACCAGGATTGCTGGAAAGCATTTATGATGGTATCCAGAGACCCCTTCAGGTACTCCAGGATAAAATGGGGGATTTCATTGCAAGAGGTGCTACCGCTAATGGTATCGACCGTGAAAAACAGTGGGAATTCAAACCCATTGTTAACAAAGGTGACAAGGTAGAACCTGGAGATATAATCGGAATTGTTCAGGAAACTCCAAACCTAGAGCATCAGATTATGGTACCTCCTAATATCCAAGGTGGTACTGTCAGTGGTATCTATAGTGGAAAATTCACTGTAGATGAAACTGTCTGTGTACTGTCAAACGGAAAAGAGCTTTCTATGCTACAAAAATGGCCAGTAAGAACCCCCCGTCCAACAAAAAGAAAACTCAAACCGAATAGACCACTGTTGACCGGTCAGAGGATTCTTGACGGAATGTTTCCTGTAGCAAAAGGAGGTACAGCAGCTATACCAGGACCATTCGGGTCTGGAAAAACAGTTACCCAGCAGCAGCTTGCAAAATGGAGTGATACCGATATTGTGGTATATATTGGCTGTGGAGAACGTGGTAACGAAATGGCAGATGTTCTTGATGAATTTCCTGAACTCGAAGATCCAAAAGCTGGACGTCCTCTGATGGAACGTACTGTGCTCATAGCAAACACCTCCAACATGCCAGTTGCTGCACGAGAAGCATCTGTTTATACAGGTGTTACTATTTCTGAATATTACAGAGATATGGGATATGATGTAGCATTAATGGCTGACTCTACTTCACGATGGGCAGAAGCAATGAGAGAAATTTCATCCCGGCTTGAAGAAATGCCTGGTGAGGAAGGTTATCCAGCATATCTGGCTGCAAGACTTTCCGAATTCTATGAAAGAGCAGGATATGTAAAATCCAATTCTGGTTACGATGGTTCTATTACTGTGATAGGAGCAGTATCACCACCAGGAGGAGATTTCTCTGAACCTGTAACTCAGAACACATTGCGTATTGTGAAGGTTTTCTGGGCACTTGATGCCAAACTGTCCCAGAGGCGCCACTTCCCTGCAATCAACTGGCTTACAAGTTACAGTCTTTATACAGAAAGTTTATCTGACTGGCTTTCAGAGAATGTGGCACCAGACTGGATAGATCTTAGAAATTACGCAATGGATATTCTGGAAGAAGAATCAGAGCTTCAGGAAATTGTACAGCTTGTAGGTTCTGATGCGCTCCCTGAGAGTCAACAACTAAAACTTGAAGTAGCACGTATGTTCAGAGAATATTTCCTTCAGCAGAATGCATTCCATGAAATCGATAGATATTGTCCGTTCTACAAACAGTATAAGTTAGTTCAGGCAATTCACAAGTTCTCTGAAACAGCAAATTCAAAACTTGAAGCCGGGTATTCAATAAACGATATCATGGCTATGGAATCAAAGGATGAACTTGCAAAAGTAAGATATGAAGAAGATTTTGATGGCGAACTCAACAAAGTATTATCCAAGATGGATGATGAATTCTCACAGATTGGAGGATAATAAACAATGACTAAAGAATACAAAACAATCACCCAAATTTCTGGTCCTTTGATTTTCCTCGAGAAAACCGAACCGGTTGGCTATGGAGAGCTGGTTCAGATTAATACAGAAGATGGTTCCACAAAAAGAGGACAGGTTCTTGATACCTCTGAAGATACTGTGGTTGTACAGGTTTTTGAAGGTACAGGAGGTCTTAATGATTCAGCCGGTGTAGTATTCACCGGTGAAACAATCAAACTTCCAGTATCAAAGGACATGCTTGGAAGAATCCTTTCAGGTTCAGGTGAGCCATTGGATGAAGGACCACACATTGTACCTGATAAACGGCTGGATATCAATGGAGCAGCAATGAATCCGTATTCCAGAAGACCTCCTGAAGAATTCATTCAAACAGGTATCTCTACAATAGATGGAACCAATACACTTGTCAGAGGACAAAAACTTCCAATTTTCTCTGGTTCAGGACTTCCTCATAATGAAATTGCACTCCAGATTGCAAGACAGTCGTCAGTACTGGGTTCTGAAGAAGAATTCGCTGTTGTTTTCGCGGCAATGGGTATTACCCATGAAGAATCCCAGACTTTCATGGATGACTTTGAGAAAACAGGAGCACTTGAAAGGGCAGTGGTGTTCCTTAACCATGCTGATGACCCTGCAGTTGAGCGTATGATTACGCCAAGAATGGCTCTTACCGCAGCTGAATACCTTGCATATGAGCATGATATGCATGTACTTGTAATCCTTACAGATATGACAAACTATGCAGAAGCGCTTCGTCAGATGGGTGCTGCTCGTGAAGAGGTACCTGGTAGACAGGGTTACCCGGGATACATGTATACAGACCTTGCATCACTCTATGAAAGAGCAGGTGTTATAAAAGGCAGAAAAGGGTCTGTAACCCAGATTCCAATTCTTACCATGCCTGGAGATGATATTACACATCCTATACCTGACCTTTCAGGATATATTACCGAAGGGCAGATTGTGGTTTCAAGAGAACTCCACAGAAAGGGTATCTATCCACCGATTAATGTATTGCCTTCATTGTCCCGTCTGATGGGCAGTGGTATCGGAGGAGGTAAAACCAGAGACGACCACAAAAAGGTATCTGACCAGCTCTATGCAGGGTATGCAGAAGGTCGAGACCTTAGAGGTCTTGTAGCTATTGTAGGTAAGGAAGCACTGTCTGAAAGAGATAGAAAGTTCCTTGAATTTGCCGACCATTTTGAAGATCGGTTTGTCAGACAGGGCAGAGATGAAAACAGAAGTGTAGAGGACACTTTGAATATTTCATGGGATATTCTTTCAGAGCTTCCAATCAAACAGCTTACAAGAATTGATGATAAAATCATTGAAAAATACCACCCTGCAAAACAGACAACATCAGAGTCTGAGTACCAGCCACAGGAACAGGAAGTATCTGGTGAGCAATAAATAAGAACAGGTGGTTAATAATGGCAGTAGAAGATGTAAAACCAACTCGGTCAGAACTTCTTGAAATTAAAAAGAAGATTAAACTTTCAGAAGACGGCCATAAGCTTTTGAAGAAAAAAAGAGATGGTCTGATTCTGGAATTTTTTGATATCCTCAACCAGGCAAAGGACGTACGTTCCGAGTTGGATGATGCCTATAAGGATGCCAATAATAAAATAGGTATAGCTAAATCCGTTGAGGGAACTATTACTGTTAACTCTACTGCCTTCTCTTTAAAGGATTATCCCAAAATCCATCTCCAGAGCAATAATATAATGGGTGTTGTTGTACCAAAGATTGAGTCTTCCAGTGTACGCAAACCCATTAACCAACGTGGATACGGTATACTGGGAACCAGTTCATATATAGATGAGGCAACAGATGCCTATGAAACACTGGTTGAAAATATAATCCAGGCTGCAGAGATGGAAACCACCATGAAAAGGCTTCTTGCAGAGATTGAAAAAACCAAACGCCGTGTCAATGCTTTAGAGTTCAAGGTAATACCTGAACTAAAAGAAGCCCGTGATTTCATCAAACTGCGACTTGATGAAATGGAAAGAGAAGGCACATTCAGGCTTAAAAAGATTAAAAAATCCTGAATTTTGTAAACATGAAATCCAATCTTGAATCTTCAACTCGGCCAACACTGGCCGATCGATTTATTTCCTATCTGCTCAAGCCGGAAAACAAGGCAAGAGTATTTAGATGGGCTTGGTTAATATCGTTGATAATGATGATATTCGGTTTTGTGATTATTGTTTATCTTATTCTGAGTTAATATTTTTTAGTTTTTTTAACTTAAAACTTGACTTTTCAAAACCCTTATATACATTTAGAGTATAAATAATATGGCTTTAAAAGATTAGTAGTTTGATTAAACGTATAGGTATTAAATGGTGTCACGTTATTTGTACATACTATTTTTCCATTATGTTTTATTAACATAGTTTAATCTTTTAGCTTTATACAAGGACGTGAAGATTTTGTTTGACAGAAATGAATCAATTGCTCCAGTACAATCTGGAGAAATGTATGATGTAAAAATAGAAAATATTGCAAGTAAAGGCGATGGAATTGCCAGAGTAAATGGCTTTGTTATTTTTGTACCGGATACCTCAGTCGGTGATGAAGTAACAATTAAAGTTACCAAAGTGATGCAAAAGTTTGCATTTGCGGAATTAGCCGCATAAAACAGTTTTTGAATAATTAAATGGAACTCCAGTTGTACTGGACTTTCCATTTTATCTGGTACATTTGGTTTAGTGGTTTAAATTTAAAGTACCAGCAAATCTAATTTATTTATTTTGTAAGGAATTTTATTATGGAAATCTCAACATTTAACGAATTAAATTTATCAAGGGACATAGAAAAAGCAATTGAAGACCTTGGTTATGAAGAACCTACACCGATACAGGCACAATCAATTCCCTATATTATGCAGGGAAGGGATGTAATCGGACAGGCACAGACAGGTACAGGAAAAACAGCCGCATTCGGAATACCGGCACTTGAAAAGGTGGACAGGGATAGCAAAAAAGTACAGACTATTGTTCTATGTCCGACAAGAGAACTTGCAAACCAGGTTGCTGATGAGCTGAACAAACTTGCAAGGTACAAGAAAATAAAAGTACTACCCATATACGGTGGTCAACCTATTGAAAGGCAAATTAAGGCACTAAATAAAGGTGCACAGATAGTAATAGGTACACCAGGGCGAGTACTTGACCACATGGAACGCCATACCCTGAGTCTTGATAATGTTAAAATGACAGTGCTTGATGAAGCAGATGAAATGCTTGATATGGGATTTAGAGAGGATATTGAATCAATTCTAAGTAAACTGCCCGATAAAAGACAGACTACTCTTTTCTCAGCTACAATGCCCGGACCTATTATGAAACTGACCAAGAAATATCAGGATAATCCGGAATTGATAAAAACGGTTCATAAAAAACTGACAGTCCCTCAGGTAGAGCAGACATATTTTGAGGTCAAAGAGCGATCAAAACCAGAAGCTTTGTGCCGTTTAACAGACTTCTATAATATAAAATCATCTCTTGTATTCTGTAATACTAAAAAAGGAGTAGACAACCTTGTAGAAACTCTTAAAACAAGAGGTTATTTGGCAGATGGTCTCCATGGGGATATGAAGCAGAAACAGAGAGATAAAGTAATGTCCAATTTCAAAAATGGAGAAATTGAGACACTTGTAGCAACCGATGTAGCAGCCCGGGGTATAGATGTCGAAAATATCGAAGTGGTTTTTAACTATGATGTACCACAGGATGAGGAATCCTATGTACACAGGATAGGAAGAACAGGTAGAGCTGGAAAACAGGGGAAGGCTTTTACGTTTGCATTCGGTAAAGAAATTTACAAAATAAAAGACATCCAAAAGTATACCCAGACAAAAATACACAGTGGTAGAATCCCTTCACAAAGTGATGTCGAAGACTTCAGAGCAAATATGCTGTCTCAGAAGGTGAAAGAAACAATTGATTCTGGACATCTTGGTAAATATGTCCACTGGGTAGAAAACCTACTGGAAGAAGATTATACATCCATTGATGTTGCTGCTGGTCTTGTAAAAGTAATCCTGTCTGACGAATTTAAATAAGTTAATAGGATAATTTTAGGTATCTGTTAAATAAAATATCATTTAACTTAACAGTGGCACTGTAGAAAACCTTTACAATCAAATCATTTCAGAATGAGGGAATTTAATCAAAATTGGATTTCTACAGAGCCAGGATAACTTTATTCTTCATAAAAGAAAATGTCTTCAATGGAACATTCAAAAAATCTTGCCAGTTTAAAAGCCAGCTGTACACTAGGGTCATACTTACCTCGTTCTATAGCATTGATAGTCTGCCTCGTCACACCCATTTCTTTGGCAAGATAATCCTGTCTGACATACTCCAACGGATAAATCCATTGGGTTCTATGGTCATCCCCCATCTTGATGTTGCCACTTGCGGGGCGCCAGTACTTCCGTACGATACATCTCTGTCTGCATCGCATTGTTTGTGTTCGAACCAAACAATACCTGATGGAATTTGATGATACACAAACAACTGGTTGAATTTAACAATGTCTTATATCAGGCAACTTGCTCAAAGC
>NZ_JAHENT010000021.1 GCF_018609725.1 Methanohalobium sp.
AAGTTCAGCAGCATCGTTTGTACCTGCTTCGATGTCTTCCATTATCCTGTCTTTGGAATGGTATTCTGTGGTAGAATCTCCCATTCTTATTCTGTATCCTTTTGCCATTGTTTACAATCCCCCTGTCAATTTATTTGGATGCACCGAGTTTTTCTTTGGTCTTGTTTACTGCTATGCTTGCGTTTTCTGCATAGATGTCGGCACCTATCTTGTCTGCCCATGCCTGGGTTGCTGGTGCTCCACCGACCATAACAACGATATCGTCTCTCATACCGGATTCTTTGAGAAGCTCGATAATGTCCTTCTGTCCCTGAAGTGTTGTGGTCATGAGTGCAGAGATTCCGACTACATCGGCGTTGTATTCTTTTATCTTGTCGATGAAATCCTGTGCAGGTACATCCCTTCCGATGTCATAGACTTCAAATCCGGATGCCTGCAGCATTGTGGACACGATGGATTTACCGATGTCGTGTACATCTCCTTCTACTGTACCATTGATAACTACACCAAGTGGTTTGCCTCTGGATTCCTGAGGCATGTCCTCTTCGAGTGTTTTGACGGCATCTGTCATGGCTTCGGCTGCCATCATTACGTGCGGTAAGAACAGTTTACCTCTCTCAAACCGCATTCCGACTTCGTTCATGCCGGCTGCAAGGCCGTTTTCTATGATGTCTGAAGCCTCGAGGTCGTCTCTGGCTTTGTTTACCGCTTCCAGTACGTTATCCTTCTTGCAGGATATTATAGCATCTGATATTTCTTTTAACAGTTCTTCTCTCTCTGCCATAAAAATCTCCTTTTTTAAACTTTTTTGTAGTATATATAAAATCGGGGTTAGTTAATAATAGGCATTGATTAAATCAACACCTTGTAAACATGAAATTATTTTTTTTATAAAAAGATATGGGAAAGAAGAGAATTTTGGTAATAATATCAAAATTCTCTATACAGATTTTGATGTTAGAGGCGCTTCGCAAATACTCTTGCCTGCCAAAGTGCAATTGCAGCAAACAGTAAAATCACTAACATCCATGTATACTCTGGGAAGGGGAATACTCCATTTTCAAAGTTGCCTATTAATGTTTCCCATTGTGTTGCCATTCAAATCTCTCCTGCTTCTCTTTTCTTTTTAAGTCCTATATCAGGTCCGAGACAGGCATCCTGTGCTCTTGCTTTTCCATAGTCTGTTATGACGTATTTGTGTAGCAATGCACCTTTTAACCAAACGCCTTCATCATCGACTTTTTGCTCTATATCCTGAAGGAAGCCGAAAGCTGCAAGTTCAATAAGGTCGAAGTTGAGAGTCTCCTTCATGAATTTGTTGTTTTCAGCTCCGTATTCTTTAGCGACCTGATTTACAAGATCATTATTCCAGTGTGGCTCTTCATCAGTACATAGTTCGAGGAGCCTGAATTTGAAAGGTCTTTTAGCCATTTGTATCCACCTCTTAACCTCTTAATGTTTCTATTTCCAAAGACTCTTCTGTAAACATTATGAATGCACCTGCAATACACAGGAGACCACCCACAAACACTGTCCATGCTGGTGTAGATCCAAGGAACAGGAACAGGAATATAATCGACATCAAACCGTACAAGTTTGCAACTCCCTGTCCACGTCCTACACCAATTAATGGGAAAGACTTGTACCATGAAACATAACAGAAACCGAATGTGATTCCCGCAAATACCATTACCAACAACGGAATTGGCTGGAATACCTGTATTGCATACTCATACATTGGGAAACCTGCTATTGCAAGTGCCGGGATAATGATTATCCACCAGAGTAGAAGCTCGAATACAAACCTTGCTGTAAGACCGGTATCAGATTCTGAAACTTCAAGTCCTACACCAGCAATTGCACCTTCAAGACCCCATCCAAGGGCTGCCATGGCACCTCCAAGATATCCAAGCCAAGCAACTCCTTCTGCACTCTGAATATCATTGATAAGACCACCACCAAAGATTGTGACACCACCGGCGATAATCACCAGAATACCCACTGCTGCGCGTTTGGTGATTTTCTCACCATACCAGAGGTTAGCTGTGATGGAACCAACTCCTGGGTACAATAGACCGGCTACTGCTGCGAATGCTCCTCCAATAAATGCCATTGCCATAAATGAACCAAAGATTGCAATCGGACCTCCACAGACAGATCCTATAAGGAACCATTTGGAACAAGGTTTAAATTCTCTTAAAGTCCTACCAAGCTCTGGTAACCTGAGAAGTGTTCCGTTCCATACCATAAGGGCAATTATAACTGTTAAAGCGTTAAACGCTGTAACCAACGCTGCGACAATAACTAAAGGACCATCACCAGATATCATACCTGATACTTCTTCCAGCATTCCGGTAAATGGCTCGATAGTCCAGACAACAGTTCCCGGGATATACCATAATCCCCAGAGTACTGCACAGAAGAGGGCCCACATATACCCACTTCTAATTCTGTTTTCATGTTCCTTTATCCTCATTTGCTCTGTATCTACCATATTACTCCTCCATGATATTCCATGTAATAACAAACATAATTAAAATCAGGTGTGCAAATCGCACACCTGTAAATCATTTATTTATTTCACCGCTTCTTTTGCTTTCTTTACAGCATCTGCTGCATTTTCAGCATAGATGTCTGCACCAATTTCATCAGCCCATTTCTGACTGACTGGTGCACCACCAATCATGGTTTTCACATTATCGCGGATGCCTGCTTCCTTGAGCTGTTCTTCAAGGGTGAGCTGTTCGGTCATTGTTGGTGTCATCAGTGCTGATGATGCAACAATGTCAGCATCTACTTCTTTTGCTTTGTTTACATAGGTTTCAATTGCAACATCTCTTCCGAGATCATATAATTCGAAACCTGCAATTTTGAGCATTGTTGCTACAATATCTTTACCTATAGTGTGGATGTCACCTGCAATTGTTCCGATGACAACTCCACCATGTTTCTCTTCAGCACCGCCTCTCTGTTCTTCAAGAACAGGTGTTATAATATCAACTGCTGCAGACATTGCTTCAGAAGCTGCAATTACATGTGGAAGGAACAATGATCCTTCTTCGAATTGGTCTCCTACTTCAGTCATTGCAGCAGTAAAACCATCTTCGATGAGTTTTACAAGGTCTACATTGGAATCTACTCCTTCCTGTGCTACTTCTCTGGCAGCATCCTCGTCAAACTCTTTGATGGCATTCTTTGCTTTTGGTATTAATTCCTCTAAACTCGCCATAAATTCACTCTCCTTTTTTATAAATTATAATTACTGACCCATTACTTCTTTGTCAGCTCTGTCCATGACAGCTTTCATATCCTTCTGGATATCGGAATCGATTGGCTCTACTTCATAGTTCTTCAGGATATCTTCGACTTTTTCATGTGCAACATCGATGATGTCCTTGGAACCATCTTTCTCCCAGTCACCAAACATTCTTCTGTCAACAAACATTGGGTCGGATGGCAGCTCGATCTTCTGTCTGGTATCTTTCAATGCGAGGAAGTTGTTACCGATTCCAACTTTACGGATATTGTCGATATTCATTGTCTCATCGGTGACTTCGATACCTTCCATTGCCTTCTTGGTCATTGATATCATGTCGTTATCGAATAACAACTGTTCAAGTGAGAAGGTCATACCAAGTTCAAGCATACCTGAGCCATACAGGGTGTTTGCACCTGAGAGTGCTGGGAGAAGTGTTGTCATTGTCTTCTCGTGACCTGCCTGGCCATCAGGTACCTTGGAGTCTGCCTATGAGCCTGCTACATAGGATGGGAGACCATAGTAATGACCGAGTTTTCCTACAGCTCCACTAATAAGTCCGAGTTCTGGTGAACCGACAGGTGCTGTTCCTCTCTTCAGGTCAAAGGTTGTGGTAGAACTACCGTACCATACTCTGGCTCCTGGCTGGGTGATCTGGGCAAGTACAATTCCTGAAAGTACCTCAGCATTGTGGGTCACAAGGGTTCCAGCAAGGTCAACTGGTGAAGAACCGCCAGCCATTGCCATACTGAGCACGTTGAGTGGTATTCCGTAGCGTGCTCCTTTCATGATGACCTGACATGCGTTGTCACCAAGCTCTAATGGACTGGTTGGACACAGAAGTGCAGAGAATAGTGGTTTGTTGCGTGCTTCTTCTTCATCTCCACCGTAGAACGCTTTGCAGATGTCGAAGTAGTATTCCATTGAATCTCCGACTGGGTCAATGTGCTGGAAGTGCTTTGCTGTGTTTACAAGTGGTGTGTAGGTCTCATGAACATCCTGTGCTCCTTTTATTGCCCAGTCCCTTGCGGATACTGGCAGTGAGAAGTAGTCGATGTTTTCTGCCCAGTCACATACCTTTGCACAGTCTGCAATATCCTGTTCCACTGAATCTTCGGTTTTGAATTTACCGTGTCCTTCATAACGGCACATTTTGATACCGGTACCAAAGCAGGTCCAGTGTACCTGTCCTTTATGGGACTGTTTGAATGTGTTTTCTTTGGTTCTACCGTAGAGATTGAAGCTTGATGGTGCGAGCTGTAGTGCTCTGTTTACCAGATATTCTGGTATTTTTACAACATGTGTGTTCTCGTCTACATCACAGCCATTCTCTTTGAATAACTGTCTTGCTTCAGGATCTTCTACTCGAATTCCTGGATCCTGGAACAGTTCCATGGTTGCACGGTGGATTTCACCGAGCTCTCCTTCACTGAAAAGTTCCAGATTTACTCCGTTTAATTTATCCTGTCCTGGATAGAAGTGTTTTCCCATTGTATCACTCCTTTATTTTTTGTTGTAGATAGTAGACCTTGGCCTACTTTATAGTGGAATGAAGCCGTGATAGAGCCTATTCCACTTGCAGAGGTTGTACCGACATGGGGTGCACTGGCACTATAAAAACTCCTCAAATAAATATTGACTAATTTGTTTACACCCTTTTGTTCAAAAATGTACATATTAACAGGTGTAAACCATTTATCCATGCCAGATACCCCCAATTGACTGGATAACTGTTTACGGAAACTACGGCTGCAATGATTTTGCAGTTCTGGGAGTATTATATTTTTCGTCGTATTTTTACTATATGACACTAATTTATTAATAATACCTCTTAATCCGGTCCCTATCTAGGAGGGGGATAGTTTGGTTTTATTCCATACAGTTTCGCTCACTCCCATATTGCAAGGTTTTGCAGCAACCGAATATTCCTCAGATAACTTATTGTAGCCCGTATGTACAACCTCCGTAATTTTCAACAGTCCTTGGTGAATTATAAATACATTGTATTTTGCTTCACCTCCTGTTAATTACGTAAGATGGGTTTTTATTACAAAAATATAAATTTATCGGATTTATTTCAGGATGAATAATTAACATTTATACAATTGCTTGCTATAAAATAGGTTTTAACCTGCTAATATAGCAAATAAGTGTCGACATTCAAAAACAAACCAATATATTTAAATATCAGATTTTAAAATGGATTGTTTTAATAAACATGTATAAATAAAAATATTAGATAAATTTATATACTAGTTCTATACCCAAATTTTTTAAAATAATATCACTGTTTTTTAATCTCTACATCTTCATATTTAATTGCATTCACTGGACAAATACCTACACAACGTCTGCAACTTGTACCGAGACACCTTTGAGCATTATAATTTGCTATCAAGCCTTCATCTGTATCAAGAATAGTTATCGCATCTTCAGGACATTCCTCTTCACATTTATGGCAAAATATACATCCATCAGTGATTTCTTCCAGTGTTATTCCTACATTACCAATTGCTTCTAATCCTTCTTCACCCACATTTGCAATATCTTTTTCTGCCCTTTTTTCTATAACAGGGTTCTTGACCATTTCAGGTAATTTGGGCAGATTATAAAAACCTAGCATTTCATTATAGGTTTCTATAGGCATTCCCTGTGTCCAGTACGACAATTCAAATATATAGAAATTTTTGAATGTTTCACTGGTTGCCATCATCATATGGTCAGCTGTTATTGTATGTGCAAATTCTGTAATTTCATCGAGTTTGTTATCATCAAAAACAAGGTCTCTTGCAAGTGATATAGATGTATTACCAAATTGAACAATTCTTTTTCCAAAGTTGGGACAGGTACCCAATCTTCTTGCTTTTTCAGAATCAACGTAAGTACCTGAAGCCCCTGACATGTAGATATTTTCTAAATCTTCATATTTTAGACCTGATTCAACAATCAAAGTAAGATGTGCAGCCCTTATAGCACCTATAGCTTTCCCTGCCTCTTCTATATCATTATTGTTCAATACAAGGTCATCACCAAGTATAATTTTACCATTAGGTAATTGTGGAAGTTTTTCAATTAAACCAGTATCAAGGGCTACTGAAAGTACTGATATCATTCCAGTTCCAGTTATTCCTATGGTTTTAACGCCTGACTCTTCAACTACTTTACCTGTAACAGGTTCTATAAGGTCACCTTTCTTTTCGGACATATTGTCATCAAGAACAGTGAGTCTCCAGTATTCACCTTCAGGGTTTACGTCCGTTATCGCCCCTGGGCTTGCAAGCATACCGCAACCAATTCCCTGACCCTCTATAGCAGGACCTGCTGCAGCGCTTCCAGTAACAATTTTATCGCCTACCTTAAGTGCCATCTCCGCATTTGTACCATAATCGGTTACAAGAGAAGGTTCAGTTTGACTCAAAAACTCGGTTTTAAGCATCATTGCAAGTGCATCAGCTCCTATTTCATGTTTAATCGCTGGAGGAACAATAACATTGCAATTTGGCATATCCAGAATATCTCCAAAAATATAATTAGCAGAGACAACTCTTGAATCTCTTTTTACATGCTCTACCCCCAACCTTGCCTGTTTATTTCTTCCCGCATAGGCAAGGTCACGGATTTCTATATTCTGGAAAAGAGATAATTGTATAGGGTTACCACATATAGCTATTTTTTTGACTTCTGAAAGATTAACATTAAAAGCACTGATGATTCTTTTTACTGCATTAAGAATTATGCCATTTGCTATATCTTCACCAAGTTCAATAGCAAAATCAAGGTGGTCTATGACATTGCCACCAGGCAACGGATGGCCCATTGTAATTACTGTTTTTATTGTTTCTTCCCTATCAAGGTCTATGAGCTGTGCCCTATAACCGCTCGTCCCAAGGTCCAATGCGATTCCATACATATTTATATCTCCAATCATGGTACAATGCTAAATTATTTGAATTACATTTAATACACGTTTCGTTTATTATTTGCCTTTAATAAAAACCTCAAAGAATATATAAATAAATTGTGTATGGTTTTTTACCTACCATACAAAACCAATCCACGGGGTTTATTAATAACAATTAAAAGAGGCTTTAGTTGACATTAAAGCCCAACAAAAATGTCCCCATACCTGATTCACATACTGCTTCTATTCTATCCTTGAGATATTCATCTGTTGGAGGCGATGGTGAACCCAGGACTACATCACTGATTTCAGAAACCTCTTCAACAGTTGGACATTCTTTGGGAGGCATTACTACTACAAGAGGTTTAGAAGTACCTGTCAGAGATGATATTGATGACTTATCATAGATCACAATATTTCCTATTACAAGAGCATCTCCTGTTTCTTCATATTCTTTAAGTTTCTCAGTATCATCCATGTCTTCACCAATTTTTTCACCCTCTTTCATAAGTATCACTTGAGGGCTACAAGGCCATTCAAACTCCTCGTTTGTGATAAACACCATCACAACATCACGATTGATAACCTCTTTTACACCCTGATTGTCACCTTTTCCAAGTCCCATCAGAGTCATATCTTCTGCCTTTTTCTCTTGTTCTTTAATATACTCAAGGTCATCAGCATTAAGGGTAAATACACCACAAACACCCTTCATCTCCATTACTTTATTTTTAACTTTCTCAATTACTTCTTCATTTTCCATATTAATCCTCTATTAGTAGTTAAATAAAATAAATATAAACAATTGTTCTACAAGTTTAAATTAAATGGCTTTGTTTACTTAACAATATCGGATAATTTAACCCGGATAAAAGCTTTATTAAAAAATAACATTCTAATATATAGGAGATAAAATGACAAAACTAACTGTACATTCAAATGTCTGTGATTACATTCACAAAATACATAGTGAACAAAAAGGAAAGAATGTTTTAATCAATATAGATACATCCTGTAAAAAAGTGAAAAACCTTTCAGGCATAGAAGTTCCAAAAATGGAAATATTTAATATCAAAGATAATTTTGTCATGCAAAAATCACAGGAATCAGGATGCTGCGCTACCTGTATTGTCCCTTCAGGTATTATCCATGCCTGCTGGATTGAATCAGGATTCATGGCAGAATCAATGGCCAAAGATGCACGCAATATTTGTATAGAATTTGATGAAGAATAATATCAGGATACAATCTTTATTATCCCAATTTTTGGCTCATAGCATTTACCATTTGACAGCATAGAACTGACCGCATCCTCTACTGTCTGTTCAGAAACACCTTTCTCCTGTGCAAGGTCTATCAATTCTCCATAATCCACACCTTTTCCTTCATCAAGATCTTTCATAATTTCTATCAAAAATTCTTCTATGTCGGGTTCATCTGATGATGTTTCAAAAGATTCAACATCTATTGATTCAAGACAATCCTTAATCGCTGTCTTTAATTCTTCAATATAATCCTCACCAGTATGATAATATCCAAGTGATAGAGTGATACCTTCTGCAAAATCAAAAGGTACATTGTTTTGTACCAGATAATCATACAGGTCTGAACCTTTTAATTCCGTAGAAATAGCCTTTGAATATGTATCGATCCTATCCAATGTTAGTTCAGCAGTATCTACAAGCCACTGGTCGCGAATATATGATTCAACTACATTGATTTCTTCTGGTCGTATTGAAACATAAACATTTCCATCTTCTGGGATATATGCTCTGGCTTTGCCTACAAGTGCTACATAGGCAGGGATTTCAACCGTTGACAAAAAAATTGACGCTTCCGGCTGATATTGACCTGCATATACTACAAATGCCCCTGTTGGATCTACTATCCGAGCCCTCCAGATATTATTATCTGTTCCTATATTATCAACTTCTGTAACAACACCAACCACAAATACTCTATTTACTTTTGTACCAATCGGAGTAATGAGAAAATTGGGTGTGTAAATACTGTTATTATCAACCTGCTTCCCTGGATCTATATTAAGCGTTGAATCATTGAATTCTTTTGCAAATATCCTTTGAGCAACTTCACGCTCAACCATAGTTCACACCTTCCAGACGTTTTAAGAGGTTGTGCACACGGTCATCCAGTGAACCGTCTGGAACCCATACAGATTTGGCAACAAGTGTTGGACCAAAATCTGTGTTTGATGAATTTCCACATACACCCAGATATTTACCTATTAATCTACGACGCATGTCTTCATATACTGCATCCTGAGACAGTGTATTTTGGATTATATCTTCAGCTTCATACATACTGCTACCGTATACTATTTCTGAAAGTTCTCTATTAAGAATTACTGTTATTGCACTGGTACCATCATCCAGTATTGCTTTAATACGCATATCGTGATAACCTTCCACAGTTCCATGTGCACGGCATTTGTTTTTGAAAATTACACGGTTACAGGTTGGACAGCGTGTGATTATTCCCGAACCAGACCTTAATGAAATAATATTACCTTCTATAGATACTTCAAACATACCGTCTTTGTTTAAAATATTTTTAATAGGTACAGGTTTTGATGTGTCAGAAGCTGTTTCATAAGTAAACGGCAGGTTTTCTGTTGAGTCTACAATTTCCAAAGATGTTGATTCATTAATATTTATAGAGGGCACCCCTTTGAATGTCTGCACAAAAGCCCCTTCAAATTGTATAACTTTTCCAATATCCACACCCTCCAGAGGTGTCCATGATGTGAAAGGTAGTTTTCCGGTTTCGTCCGCAAGTACACCTTCTAAAACGGTCGTTTTTCTGTTTTTAACATTTACTTCTCTGTGGTAAAGCTCTACAACAATAGCTATTGAATTAACATAAATATCAGAAAAAGATATATCAAACAATTTCTTTTTGTTTTGTCTGGTTATTTCATCTACAGATGGTAATGATTCATCAGATAGGTAAGTTATTTCTGAGCGGTTACCAATGTTGAGTTGGACACGATTTTGCCATTTACGCGTATATGCATTTTTAATTTTTAAAGCATCACCTATGTTAAGTGACATGTCTTCCCACAATGTAAAATAACATGCACCTGTAGAATCAGCAATAATTCCTGATGAGATGGGTACATTTTCACCTTTTACATTAACAGTCTTGTTCTGGATGTCTATAATGCGGCCGTTGATTTCCAATCCCTTGGAATTAGCCTTCAAATTTCCGATATTTTTTGGATACAATACATTGGATTTATATTTTCTAAGAATAGTACGTTTTGCCTCTTCAACTGGCACCCGGTAACTCAACAGTTTTTCTAATTCGTTTTTTATAAGATTTTCATCTACATTCTCAAGCGCCCTTGTTAATTCGTCTAAATGAGGCGCTAAATTGTTATCCATGAAACGTCACCTTTATTAAACCATGACCCGATATTAATCTACAGTATATCTACTGTACCTACATTTTTATTTATAAATCTGGATTTTACATTAATTTAATGTTATCTGTTATCTTTATACAATAAAGGCAATAAAAAATTATATATATCTATTCCTTGATTTTAGAGATAAAAATGATTGAATATCTATTCAAAGACTATCTGGAGGTGAAACTTTTGACAATTCTACCACTTGCTCCTGTAGAACGCGTAATAAGAAGTGCAGGAGCAGAAAGAGTCAGTGAATCAGCAGGAAATGCCCTTACAGAGATACTGGAAGAATATGGACAGGATATCTCCAAAGAAGCGGTAAAATTGGCAGAACATGCTGGCAGAAAAACTGTAAAAGAAGAAGATATAAAATTAGCAAAAGAAATGTTGTAAATACAGCATTTCTATTTTTTTAAGCTTCTGCAGATTCCAATTTTTTAACTGAAAGTACACCTATAGGACAATGTTTTGGGCAGGTTCCGCACACAATACAGGTTTCTTCATTTATTAATGCCTTGCCGTTAACAACCCTGATGGCAAGATTTTCATCATCCGGGTCAAATTCATCCTTTTTCTCAAGCTTAGCATTTATAGGACACACTGAAAAACAGATGCCACAACCTATACAGTGACTTTCTTCTATTTCCAGAATTTTATTACTCTTTTTCCCTTTTGCCATATTTATTACCTCGGTTATTATGATATATAGTAGTGTTGCCACGTCTTATATACATTACCAGATATGAACGTTTCGAATCATTCAGTTAACAATACCTACTACACCTATACCTGAAAGAATCAGTGATGTTACAATTATCCCTGAAATCAAAACTCCTGATAATATAGCCAGCAACGCATGCCTGAATTTTATACCAAAAACAAATGAAGCAATGCATCCCGTCCATGCACCTGTAACAGGTAATGGTATTGAAACAAACATTACCAGTGCAAGAGTTCCATATTTTTCAAATTTTTCTGAATGACGCTTATGCGTTCTTTCAAACAGCCATGTGAAAAAATAGTCCCATAACCTGAACCTTCGCAAACTATTGGACACCGGACCCAAAAACAGCAATATGGGAACTACTGGAAGCATGTTACCAAGTACTGCCATTAAATATGCCAGTACAGGATTCATTTCATATATTACCAGTGCCACTGGTATCGAACCCCTGAGCTCTGAAAAAGGAAGTGCACTCAAAAAAAATGTCGACATCCAGGGCGGCATTACATTAAAAGCTTCGACCAGAAATTCTCTGAATACCATATTATTCGTACTGGGATAATGTAAAGTGGGCAAGCAGTGCCTCTAACTGTATACGTTCATTAGCTCCTTCAGTGAGCCTGAAATCCGTTTCGCCTATTTTATCGACAAGTTCCACCATCAACTTTTCAGGAATATCCAGATTAAATATCGCCCGATAAATCTGGCCTACTACATCTTCTCCTGAAAGTCCCTGTTCTGACATGAGTTTTTCCATTGTTTTACGAGCCACTTTGAAATTCCCATCAAGTGCTTTTTGTACCAATTCCTCAATTTCTTCAGGATGAGCAGTTGCAGTTATCTTATAAATTGTATCCTTATCAATAACATCATCTATAAGGGCTGACGCCTGTAGAGCATTTATTGCTTTTCTCATGTCACCCTGAGATACATATTTGATGGCTTCAACCCCATCTTCTGAAATCTGTAGCCCTTCCTGTTCTGCTATATATCGAACCCTCTTTTCCACCGCCTCATAAGATAATGAGCGGAATCTGTAAACTGCACATCTGGATTGTATGGGTTCAATTATTTTTGATGAATAATTACATGACAAAATAAAACGGCAATTGTTTGTATAACGCTCCATCGTTCTCCTGAGGGCTGATTGTGCATCAGGTGTTAGTGCATCAGCTTCATCGAGAAAAATGATTTTAAAATCCGCCCCTCCTATAGGAGATGTTTTTGAGAAATCTTTTATTTTTGTCCGCACTACATCAATCCCACGCTCATCAGAAGCGTTAAGTTCTGTAAAATTCTGATGCCATACATCTCCGAATAATTCTTTGGCTATTGCCACCGCAGCAGCAGTTTTTCCGACACCCGGTGGTCCTGAAAACAACAGATGCGGAAGATTATTTGCACTTATATATGACTTTAACCGTTTTATAGCCTCACCCTGACCGACGATGTCATCAAGCTTGAACGGCCTGTATTTTTCTATCCAGATTTCTTCTTTTATAACAAACCCTCCACAACATAACTAAAAAATATGGTAGGTCACAATACTGATTCTATTTTATTTGTAGATGTAATTATAAGCTATATTTCCAACATAGGGCAATCTGAATTTCAAACCACGATATGCCTGAATTGCCAGTATAAGCATAAGGAAAAGTGCCATGAAACCTACAAAATCCGCAAGTAACCATCCTACAAAAGGCAACCATCCTATTAAAAACACTAACAAAGATAGTGGGAGAAATGTCAAAAATGATTGAAGTGCATGAAAACGTACAAACTTATTGTTGTTTTCAATAAGCAAAAAAAGAACTCCTGTTAACCAGAAACCCGGATAACATAAAAGTCCTACAATGTTTTCATTTAATTTTATAGCAGTCCTGTATGTCATTATTATCCTACCCTCTTAATTTTATGATTAAAGAAAAAATTAACCTGCATCTGCTTCTGCTGTTTCTGAAGAGTCGGCACTCTGTTTTGTGCTTTTTTTGGTTTTTTCTCCAGTTTCTTTCATTTCAATTGTACCCTGAGGACATTTTTCAACACATATTCCACAGGCAGTACATTTCTCCTGATCGATTTCAGCAAGGAAATTATTTACCTTTATGGCATCTTCAGGACAATTCTTTTCACATATTTTGCATCCGATACACCCAGTTGTACAAACTGCTTTTACAGCTTTTGGTTTATCATGTGAACGGCAGCGTACATGTACTTTTTCGGATTCCTTACCGAAGACCAATATATCATTGGGACAAGACTCGATACAAAGACCGCAACTTGTACACAGGTTTTTGTTAATATGAGGGAGCCGGTCTTCACCAATTGTTATTGCACCGAAAGGACAGGCTCTTACACAGGTTCCTCTACCCATACACCCATAACTGCAACCTTTTTCACCTTCTGAAAGCATCATTACCGCATTACAGTCCTGGACGCCTACATAATCGAACCTGTTTACACAGTTCACACCACCTTTACATCTAACAACTGGATACTGTTTTTCACCCTGGGAAACCTCCTTTCCAAGTATACCACCTATTTGCTGTGCTAGTTCAAATCCACCTACGGGACAACCATCGATGGGTGCATCTTCACTGACAACTGCTTCAGCAAATGTACTGCATCCTGCATACCCACAGGCACCACAGTTTGCTCCTGGTAGCGCTTCAAGCACTTCCTCTACTAGTGGGTCTGTCTCAACATGAAATATTCTTGAAGCCGCAATTAGCATTATACCAATTGCAAAACCAAGTCCTCCAAGGACTGCAACTGATTGAATTATGACATTAATGAAGTCCATTTATAAGTTCACCTCTATAGGCACGGTAAGATAACAGATTATAATATTAACTATGAAATATATATATCATACGATAGAATTTAACCACCCAAAGGAATTACCTCAAAGTAGTTTACAAATGCCATTGATAACAAGGTAGCAAAGAAAAATGCATGTGGAACTCCCTTAACAGACGAGTGAACATGCACAAAGCTTGAACGCTCCCTTAAACCTGCCATTATAAGCAATACAATTGTAAATCCGATTCCTGCTGCCAACCCAAATGTTACACTCTGTGCAAAATCATAACCAGCTCTGATATTTAAAAGAACTGAACCAAGTACTGCACAATTAGTTGTAATTAAAGGCAAATATATTCCAAGAGACCTGTAAATAGCAGGTGACATTTTTCTTAATACAAACTCTACAAGCTGTACAAGGGAAGCTATCACAACAATGAAGCTAATAATTCTTAAAAACTGCAATCCCATTGGATCAAGCAAGAATGTATAGATAAGGTATGTAGCCACAGATGCCATTGTTACTACAAAAATAACCGCCAATGACATCCCTGCAGAACTCTTGGTATCTTTAGTAACACCGATAAATGGGCATAATCCAAGGAACTGTATCAGGATGAGATTCTGTACAAAAACACCCTGCATCAACACAGATAATATTGATTCTTCTGCCAATTTTATTCACCTCTTTCAAGTTTCTTGGCTTTATAATGATTTACAAACATCATCAAAACACCTATTGTTAGAAATGCACCTGGTGGAAATATCATATAATCTACCGGGTCAATTGGAACACTTATTAATTGATAGCCAAATGTAACAATTTCACCTGTTCCAAGCAGTTCTCTGATAGACCCCATGACACCAAGTGCAACAAGGAAACCTGCTGATATACCCAATGCATCAATAAACGAGTACAAAGTATTATTTCTGCTTGCATAAGCTTCAGCTCTTCCCATGATTACACAATTAACCACAATAAGTGAAAGGAATACTCCAAGTGCAGCAAACATAGATGGGAAATACGCTTCCATTACCATACTGATAATTGTCACAAAAGTTGCAATGGTCATAATAAATATAGGAATTCTTACAACAGCAGGAATCTGTTTTCTAAAAGTTGATATTAGTACATTCGAGCATATCAAAACAAAAGCAGTTGCTGCCGACATACCTATAGCGTTTTCCAGTGTTGTTGTTACTGCTAATGTGGGGCATAAACCAAGCACAAGCCCAAATATAGGGTTGTCTCTGGTTATTCCCCGTAAAAATTCATCCCAAACACCCATAGTATCACCATATTGTTATTAATTTATTTCTTGTTCGATTTGCTCTATTTTATTATTTAAACCAGTAACTACCGCACTTGAGGATACTGTCGCTCCTGATATAGCATCTACATTACCACTGTTTTGTGACAACGCAAGACCGTCCAAAGGCAAATTATTAAACTGGTTTTTAAACTCTGCATTTGTTATTTTGGAACCTTTACCAGGTGTTTCAGCTTGCCTGAGAACTTCCATCCCATACATTTTTTCAAGGTTTGTACCAACAGCCGCTGCCATTTTTATATCATCATCATATCCGGCTTGCTCCGTCACAAACCCATATCCTATAAGATTTCCATCCGAATCATATGCTTGATAGTAAAGAACTTCTTCTTCATTTTCACCTGAATAAACTGGTTCGAATTCTTCAGCCTCTGGCATAAGCTGTGAAAGAGTCTCCTGGGTTTGTCTTTGTTCGGCAATCCTTAATTGTTCTTGAGTGGGTACATAAGTAGCTCCCAGCACCGCTGAAGCCACTGCAGAAATCAATACCAGTTTGGCTATGATTACAATGATTTCCTTATTGAGTCCTTTCATCTTTTAACACCTTTGTATAATAAACATTACCCAACTTATCTGACAGTTTGTTAATTTTTAATCTGAAAAATGAATCTACACCAAAGGGTTTAGGATAGGTATTATTTTCTATAAACGCAGAAAAAGCGTTTGCCAATAATAACCCATAGAATGTTCCTGCTACATAATCCGAAAAGAATCCGTAGATAAATACAAGAACACCTGCTATAAAACCATAAATTATCCTACCGTGTTTGGTAATTGGTGATGTTGCAGTATCAGTAATAAGGAAAAATCCACCAAGTACCAATGCTCCTGTGAAAGCATAGGGTAAATGACCGGCCAGATAAGCCAAAGCAAATATTGTCACAAAAAAGCTTAATGGAACTCTCCACTCTATATATTTTCTCATAACAAGATAAATTCCAGGAATTAATATCAATAGAGGAGATACACCTATTGGATAACCTGCTCCTGTTTCTAGTATCAAATCGGAAAGTACACCTAATTGAGGTACTGAAATCGGTGTCATATAAGACGAATAAGCAAGGCTCAGAAATACCCAGGCTACAAGTACTGGATTAAAAGAGTAAGACCCGATACCTCCGAATATGTGTTTACCAAAACCTACAGCAAAAGCTGCTCCAAGCATCGGCAACCACCATGGTGCCCCTGAAGGAATAACCAACGCTGTTATCATCCCAATAAAAACCACATCTCCATCGCTTACAGTAATCTTCTGGTCAAGGACTCTTAGAATTACAACCTCTATTGCTACTGCTGCTAATATACCTGCTATTAGATGGCTCAACACAGACAATCCAAAAAAGTATATGGAAACAATAACAAGAGGTATAAGTGCAAATATTTTGTACCAGATGAGGTTTTGTACACCAAATGATGTTTTTTTATGTGGGGGCGGTGATACTGTAAATGGCATGTTTATCGACCTCCTCCACATGAACATCCAAGTGTAACATTGGATGATTCTTCTTTTGGCTGATAATCTTCATAGGATCTCCTTATAGCTTCCTTTGCATATTGGTTCAGTTGTAAAAGGTGCCTTTTTGATGGACAAATGGCTGCGCATCGTCCACATTCTATACAATTCATAACATGCATTTCACGGCATTCATCAAAACGACCCTGATCTGCCAGTATAGCCAATCTGCTTGGCACAAGCTCCATGGGACAGATATCCACACACTTTGTGCAGTGAATACATGGATACGTATCATATACTGGAAGTTCATCTTCGGTCTGTATTGTTATACCTGTAGTAGTTTTTATTACAGGTACCTTGTCTGTATACTGGGCAGTACCAGTCATTGTACCATTTGCTATTAGTTTAACCGAGTTTTCTCTATATCCACCAAGATGCTCTATAACATCTTTAAACAAAGTACCAACTTTTACTAACACCTTTTGTGGATTGGCATTACCAACGCCCGAAACTGAGATAACTGTTTCAAAAGAAGGTTTACCCTCATATATTGCATCATATAGAGCTTTTGCCGATTTTACACTGCAGATTGCAATTCCTGCATCATTAGGATGTTTATCAGGTGAAAGTTTGCATCCTGTTGCAAAATAAGTAAAAAGGTTTTGTGTATTCTTTCCGTATATCCTGTCCTGTGAAACTACTACCCTGTCTGAATCCATGTCCTCCAAATAATAATCAATTGTTCTTTTTCCAACAAGAGGACCTACATGTACAGGGTTTCCATCAACAGTTGTCCTTTCAAAAGCATCGATAGATTCTTCATCATCATTAGAAAGTACAATAGCTCCTTTTGATGCTCCTGACGCTTGCATTAAAAGTTTCAACATCTCAAGTAATTGTTCTGGTGAATTAGAAACTGATTTGAAATGACCATACATCCACTCCGAACATGTGGCATTTATGATTACTGTGTGTATCTCATTATTTTCCGGTTGCAGAATAGAATGTATCGGTTCACCAGTATAATCCACCACTCCTGCATCTTTAATACGGGATATTAATTGCGATTGAGTAGGGTTTTCAAGAGGTGAATAATTAATTGATTCCTCACTGTCATTGGGTTTTATAATTATACTTTTGATTTTGGAACCATCTGGATGGTGTGAATCCTGTATAGCTGTTACTTCACCACATACACTGGAATGTACAGGAACATTACTATATGATTTCGCCTCTCCTATTTTCTGACCTGTAATTACAGTATCTCCAACGTCTACTAATGGTTCACAGATTTCACCTGCATGCTGTTTTAATGGGATAACCATTTTTTCTGGTAATATGTTTAATGTTTCAATTTCCAATATAACCACTCCTTAAAAGGCTGGGTCTTGTTCCACTTCATCAGGTCTTTCACCTGGAACGGTCACACTGATATTTATATCCGAGAAGTTGGTTGGTGGGTCGGTCTTTGCAGGATCTTCATCATATCCAAGTGCTGCCCAATCCATTGCAGGTTTTTTATCATGGCAGGTTGTACAGTCTCTGCTTTGGTTGAAATGTATATTATGCAGTGCGTTTGTTCTGGAAACCCCATGACAGTCATCACATTCAAGAGGTTCAGATAATCCTACATCAGAACTGGCTATATTATGGTTTATTGGATAGTACAGGTCTACATGTCTTAACACCGCATTTGGATAATCAGGACCTTCTCCATCACTGCTGAAAGAACGCATTTCTTTTTGAGTAACATTTCCATCACCATTGGAGTCTGCTTGCCTAACATGAGACGGGGATATAGGATCGCCTACCTTTGTACTGTTATTGGGGTTTGCTGCAACTTCCTCATTAGTTCCTGCATCCCACCAGACTCCTGTGACTACATTATAAGTACTCAGTTCTGCATTTTCATCATCCTTATCTGCTACATGTGGGAGCTTATCTGTACTCTGTAATGATTGATTAGTTGTCCACTCAAAGGTAGGTTTGAAATTTGCTTCCCTAATTGTATCTCCCCGGGTTCCGTTTTTCCACGTGAATTCTTTAAGAGGTGCTCCTCCTGACGATTCACCACCCGGCATTTCAGTTACATGGCATGACTTGCAATCGAGGAATTCAAGATGAGCGTCAACTGTTCCACCGTGAGATATCCCTTCATGGCATCCTGATGATTGACAACTCTGTACTTCCGCGCCTACTTCCTGTGCAGCTGGCATGGTACTGCTACCTATCTGATGTTCTATGGTTTCATGACACTCCATACAGCTTTCTTCTGCATGAACATCGCACTCTGAATAATCTTCATCCGCCCAGTTAACACCGGTTTTTACAACCTGATCCGAATGACAGTGTTCCTCACACGAATTCCGTTGTGGAGGTCCATTTATCGGGTCGTGAATCTCTGTAACGATTGGTAGAGGTGTCAAAATATCGAGCATATAACTGCCAACGTAATGAGGTTCCTGACGTAGCTCGTGTTTTGCTTCTTCCCAAGCCGCTTCATTGGCTTTTTCAAAATTACCGTTTCTAATCATTTCAGCCCTTTCATCAAAATTGTATTCACCTGTCTGATCATGGCAAACCATACAATCAAGGTCTACCCCATACTCTTTAAGGGGACCTCCACCTGGGTGCTGGGGTCCAAATTCTTTTACCCATGCTTCTTTGCCTTGTTCAGATAGGTGGAAATTATCCCGTGGATTCCATTTATCCGTATCTGTCTGCACATGGTAAGATTGTTCTGCATCATTTGCCAGAGGGTTTAAATCGGCATTGTAATGGCAACCTCCACATACACTTTCTGACCATCTACCATCAATCATGTAATGTTTATCAAGTACATCACTGCCACTGTATCCTACATAAGCGTAAATACCCGATATAAAAAACATAAACAACGTTATTCCCAGAATAATTGCTTTCAGTTTTTTCATAAAAAACACCGTTATTTTTTACCTGCAGCATCTTCTAATTCTCTTAAAACAATTCCGATGACATTTCTAAGACGCTGTTCATTTAAAATACTTCCATCATCTGCTACGTATTTCGCTAACTCAAATTTTTTAGGAATCTCATAGGTGTTAAGGTCAAAAATCTTATCCAGGATGTTTCTCTTTGCAAATCGACCTAAAAAATTAACACTTAGACGAGTACCCAATACCTGAGCTTTTAATTCTATTTTTTCAAGATTAGAATCAGATTTTACATAAATAATAAGGTCGTATTGCGAACCTATATGTTTTTCAATCCCTCTCCATCCATATTCTTCCATTATTTGATGAATAGCTACAATTAAATGCTTGTGTTTATCAGAACCTTTCGGAGAAACAGTTCCCGGGTTTATACCGCTCATAATTATACATCCGTAACACGGTTATAACAAATATAATTCTTTAAAGGTAAATCATCCATACTTATAATTTTCGAGTTAAATTTAATATTAAACAATCCTCCTAACCAATCATGAACTATAAAATTGTCGCAGTTTTTCTATTAATACTTACTGTATCTATTGTTTCAATTTCCCTCTCAACCAATAATAACCAGACAGTTGTTGAAAATAATGATACATTACAATCGTTCCAAGAATCCAGAAATTTAATGGATACTACAGTTACAATCCATCTAAAGGATAATAATAAAACTCACGCAAAAAAAGTTATTGATGAAGCTTTCAGCGAAATAAATTCTGTTGACAAAATGATGAGTTCGTATAAAAACGATAGCCAACTCAGTAAATTAAATAATAATGGATTTGTTAAAAACGCCAGCCCTGACTTTTTGCACGTAATTAAAAAATCCAAGCAATATTACAACGTAAGCAACGGTGCTTTTGATATTACAGTAAAACCCATACTTAATCTTTGGGAGAAAAAATTCGCCCCCGGAGGACCCCAAAAACCCCCATCTGAAAAAGAAATAAACAAAAACCTAATACTTGTTAATAATTCAAACATTACCATTGAAAACAGCAACATATCCATCAAAAAGGATATGGGTATTGCTCTTGGAGGAGTTGCTAAAGGGTTTGCTGTTGATGAAGCCATTAAATCCCTAAAAAATAATGGTATAGAAAACGGTTTTGTAAACGCTGGTGGGGATGGTAAGTACATAGGCTATAAAAATGAAAATAAACCATGGAAAGTTGGATTAAGAAATCCAAACAAAACAGGTGACGCAATTACAGTAATGAACATAAATAATATGGCTGTTGCTACAAGTGGGAATTATGAACGCTATTATAATAAATCCGCATCGGTTTCCCACATATCAGACCCAAGAACTGGTTACCCTTCAAGCAAAATAATAAGTTCCACTGTTATTGCAGAGACAGCAATGGATGCTGATGCCTATTCAACTGCAGTTTTTGTTCTGGGAGAAGATAAAGGACTTGAAATGATTGAACAACTGGACAACGTAGAGTGTCTTATAATCACATCCAACAGAAATATAATAAGGTCCAGTGGTTTTGATAAATATGAAGAGTAAAATAAATTGTGGATTTATATTTCCACTTATTATTTTAGTTTAACTTCATGAAGGGTTTCATAGACAGGACCCTGAGGGGTTAACGTACTCTTTTTAAGTTTCACAGTATCCACCCACATAGTACCTATCTCTATACCCTCTAATTCTTCAAGTGTTTTTAAAAATAAATCCTTGTCATTTTTGGATAAGTGTTTAACTCTTGCTATTGTGGCATGTGCTGAAAATTTTTTATTATCTTCCTTGAAATTAAAATCTTTCAAAACAGAGTTTACATTATCATGCAGTGTTTTAAAGTCCCCTTCAGCCCCAAGCCATACCACTTTGGGATATTTGGGTTTTGGGAATACTCCTATATTTGCAATTGTAGCATTAAATGGTTCGCAATTGATATTATCCAGTGATTTTGCTATTTCCTGAATCTGGTTATCCTCAACATCACCAAGGAATTTTAAAGTTATATGCACAAGTTCTGGTTTTATCAGTTTCACTTTAAAATCCCTAAATCTGGATTGTACTTCAGCAATTTTTTCGTGATATTCTTCAGGAAGGTCTACAGATATGAAAGCTCTAACCATATAATTTCACCAGTAAATAGATACAATTTCCTATTACATATTATTATGACTATACCTAAGTTTTTATAAATTATGGATTTCATTATACCAAATAGAGAATGGATTAACCAATAACGGAGAATCACGGGCGATTAAATGGTGATTAAAAAAACTATTGTAAAAACGGCTCTCGACCTTGCAGAAAAACTTGAGGCAGAAGCAATAATTGTATCGGGAGACATCGAAATTAAAGACCTTACTACAAGCCTACCTGTATATTTTGCTCATCGAAGACCGAAAAGCATAATTGATTATCTGGTATCGACCAGTTCAGAACAACAGGAACGCGGTAAAGAAATTGCCGACAAAATTACACAAGAAGTAGCTGGTAATACAAAAAATGTGGAAAATGTTGCCGCTATAGAACATCTTCTGGGAGAACTGAAAAGGGGTGTTGTTGTAGGTATTGTTGAGACACGGGACTCAAGCTCGATAATCGTCCATGATTTGAGTGAAAGCCCGCTAATAAAGGCAATGAGGGAATGCGAAGAAAGAGTCTCACCTGAAGTGATGCGTGCTGTACTTACAATAGCCTTTGATATTGCGGCTACCGGTAGAGAAGGGAGTCAAATCGGAACTGCATTTATCATCGGTGATGTAGATGAAGTCAAGTCAAGGTCGCACCAGATGATATTAAACCCTTATGCAGGACATTCTAAACCAAACCGGGACATTTTGAACAAGCAAAACTGGGAATCCATAAAAGAATTCTCCCAGCTTGACGGTGTTTTTGTGGTTTCTGAAGAAGGTATTATAGAAGCAGCCGGCAAATATCTGGATGTTGATGCAAAAGACCTTGTAATAAACAAAGGACTTGGAGGGAGACATGTATCTGCAGCCGCTATTACAAGAGACACTGTCGCTATTGCAATCACTGTATCCGAATCCGGAGGAATTGTCCGTGTATATAAAGACGGAAAGGAAACTCTGTGTATAGAATCCACAAAAAGAGCTTTTAAACAGATGCTTCCTGAACAATAATTTCTTAAAAAATATATTTGGTTATTAAAATATACCGCAACTTTAGTTGATACATTCTTATAACGCTTAACTATATAAACCTAACCAAACCAAACATCACTTAAGGAGTAGATAATAATGAAAGTTCTCGGTGTCTCAGGTTCACCTATCGATGATGGTAATACAGACAGGGCTTTAAAGACTGTCCTGGATACCACAGGGATGGATACTGAATTTGTAAAATTGAAAAATTATGACATCGAACCCTGTAGAGCATGTCTTAAGTGTGTAAATACAAACGTTTGTGTAATCAATGATGACGGTAATACCTTAGCACAAAAAGCAAAGGATGCAGATGCACTGGTTGTTGCAGGATATACACCCTATTCATCACTTGATGCCCGCACAAAATCATTTATCGAGCGGCTTTATCCTCTGCACCATAAATATGGTTTTATGCAGAATAAACCGGGTGGTGCTGTCATAACCTGTGCAATTCCTAAAACATATGAAATGTTGCCTGATTCCTGTAGCAATGGAGAAAATGCTGTTATGTATCATATGATGGGAGAAGGTATGAATTTTGTAGGTTCTTCAAAAGTACTTGGTAATGTTCCATGCTTTAGTTGTGGATATGAAAGTGAATGCGATACAAGCGGGCTAAAAATGATATACGGGCAAGATGCAACACTTGAATCCGTAGGAGTTAATAATTTTGAAGAACAATCAGAAGCCATTGAAAATGCAAAAAATCTGGGAATTAAAATCGCAGAAACCTTAAATTCAGAGTAATCTACAACATATAATTTTGGGAGTGGTTTTTAATATCATGCTTCCAATAATTGAATTAACAGGAGTGAATCAGAAATGAAAGTACTGGGAGTGTCGGGGTCACCGATTGAAAATGGTAATGCAGATAGAGCTCTTCAAACAGCACTTGAAGCAACAGGTATGGAAACTGAATTTGTAAGATTGAGAAATTATAGCATCGAACCCTGTATTGCATGTCTAAAATGTGTAAACACCAATGTTTGCATATTCGAAGACGGAGGCAATGTACTGGCGGAAAAAGCCAAAAATGCTGATGCTTTGATTGTTGCCGGATATACACCCTACTCTACACTGGATTCCCGCTCAAAAGCGTTTATAGAAAGATTATATCCCCTCAGGCACAAATACGGGTTCATGCAGGGCAAACCCGGTGGAGCAGTTATTACATGTGCAGTGCCCGGGTCATGCGAAATGTTGCCTCCTGCATGTGATAACGGTGTCAATGCTGTTATGTATTATATGATGGAAGAGGGTATGAATTTTGTAGGGTCTGCCACAGTGTTGGGGAATCTTCCATGTATAAAATGTGGTTACGGCGATGAATGTGACCTCACCGGTATAAAAATGATGTATGGTACTGAGGCTACTGTGGAATCAGTAGGGGTTAACAGTTTTGAAGACCAGCCCGAAGCAGTTGAGGCCGCCAAAACACTGGGTAAAAATATCGCTGAAGCATTAAAATCAAACGAATAATTCTGTTTGGGATTTATACCTTAAATCTAAGTAGTGCCGCTATTCCACCCAGAGAATCCAGTTTCTTACCGGGCTCAAATTCGGTACTGAAAACAACTACTTTCCCCTGTGCCTGTTCCACAGATTGTAAAAGGGTATCTATATCAATTTCTTCTTTTTCTCTTTCCTGCCTCAGCATTTCATCTGTTATTAAAAGCGTTTCTACCGCGCCAAAATAGATAGCATTTTCCACTTCTTCAATTCCGTATTCTGCTTTGCCATCTGTAGCCATTTCCTTTAAAAGTTCATCCATTAAAGAAGATTCCCTGGCTATCCGGGATTGTTCCATAATCCTATCTACTGCGCCTCTTTTCAGAACTTCCTGATATCCGCTCATACCAATAGATGAAGTATCCTCTATAACCGCACTTGATGCTATCTCGGGTTCTTTATTTTTGAAAAAATCCATGAAATCTTCCTTGGTAAAACCTGGTCCAGCCACAACAATAGCTTCAGAACCAGGAGCTGCATGTTTTAACTGGTCCAGGATGTTTTCAAAAAAGACTTCTCTTAATGTACCCTCACCTTTACCCGATGACTGGGTGATATGAGAATATTGTTCAATTCCATAATGACGTACTAACCCTATGTCCGCATCTCCTTCCTCAATCGCAACAATAACAACTTTCGGTTTCTTGGATGCCGCTTCTGCTTCATCGATTCTTTCAAGCTGGTCTTTTTTCCAAGTTTTAATTATGGAAACATCTGTCCCGTCCTCGATATTGAGAGTATGGTAATATCCCTGATCCATCCCCTGTTCAATCAAACCATTTATCCTTAAACGGTTGGAAAATTTGTGAAATTCAAGTGAATCCACTCTTATACCAAGTCTTGTGGTTTTTTTCTCGGATTTTTCAGGTCGAAGTTTATCAGTATCAGAATCTGCCTTTCTTTTGGTTAGTGCAAATATAAAGTCTCCTTTTTCAATTATATACTTCAGATGCCACAGGTCGTCCAATGTTTCTGGTATTAGCGAGATTTCACCTTCCCTGCCTTTTAAGTTACGTTTTGTCACCCTCATATATACAGTTCTCTCCGTTTAATTAAAAGTCCTTTCTATCCTTGATGTCGGATTCTCCGGGTGGAAGCATATTAGATATCTGGTCAGGTGAGGCTATGTTTTTTACAAAATGAACGTCTTTTAACTGCTCCATATATAGTTTGTATATTTTCTTTGCCAAATCACTCTGGCTATACTTCCCAGGCATTAATTCGATTATGTATTTTCCATTCTTTTTCACTGCATCTAATGGTCCACCTATAACCCTTGTTTCATTTTCAAGTTCAAGTCCTATCGCCACACTCACGGGAACGTTTTTAAAGTAATTACGAGCGCCTCTGATTATAAATGACCCTTTTTTCAGAAATTCTCCGGATTCTGGAGTTTTTGAAACCTGATTGGGATACACCCAGTAACAATCACCACTGAACTGTCCCGATTTCCAGATGCTTGAATATGACACAACAAATTGTGCCACCTCATACATAGTCTGCTCAGGAACATTATAACGTTTTGATTTGACAATCGCCAGTGGCGCTCCTGGAACCTGTGTATGGAGCACAATATCCTGCTTTTCCATGTATTTTTTAAATATCTCTTCATTGGTATCCGCGTCTCTCCCACCAACAACGAGAAATCCATCGGATGATATAAACCATCTAAAGCGTGTATACCAGTGTTTTTTACGTATTACTTTACGTTTTCTTGTCTGTTGCTGAGGTTTATCCCTGTTTTCCATAATTCGTTTTGTTTCTTCTATTGCACGGAGAGCCCCTTCACGCTTTTTCATAACCCGTTTGGCCTTTTCATAATATGTCTGTGCATTCTGTGGAACTGAATAACGGATATCAAGAGTTGTTTTTGTACCGTCAAGGTCCATTACAATTGTTCCTGATTTGGGGTCTATACTCTGGATTAATTTTGCAGAAGGGATATTATCCGCTTCTCTAAGTTTGGATTTTATATCATCCCATGAATACCCACTTTTACGGGCATTGGTCAAAACAGTGAGCACTTCTTCAACAAGCGGGTAATGTGCATATATTGCTTCTGCTATCGAATTGTATTTGTTGACTTCTTTTTCAAATTTTTCAATAGCTGCCTGCTGCTGCTGAAGCCGTCTCTGATATATATCCACTTTTTCTTTTTTGGCAGATTCCTGGATTTTTCTTTCAGCTTCTACAACCTCTTTTCCGAAGAATTCGTCCAGAGCCTTGTTGAACGAATCAAAATATTCTTTTTCATAATTCTTGTATTGTTCAAGCTCAAAAGGAAGCACATCAACATGTTCTGATTGATTATTTGTTTTCTGTTTTATTATACAGGGGTTAAGTTCACCGGTAACAATCGGGGTAAATACATCTTTTAAAGAATCAGTAAGTTTGGATATTTCATCTAAAGTAACATCATCTACTGGTTTATTTTTATCTACCCCAGCCCTTGCACATACCTCTTCTGCAAGCAGTCCTCCAAGATTGAAACTGGTTGCTATTGTGCGTACTACATCATCTTCACTGGAAGAAAACGCCTGTTCAAGGTCATCTTTTTCTGCCTCAAGTGGGCTAATCTGGGATTCAGGGTATTCATATATCTCACCGCCCTGAATTTTACGACCTCTGAATGTTCTGGGCTTCATAGGGAGAATGATTTTGCGTTCATTGTTAAGAAGAATAACATTACCCTGTGAGAAGAATTCAGCAATCAGTATCGTATCGACATCTCCCTTTGAGATACCTATCTCCACAATCCTGTCAAAATCGTATTGCCTGATAAAAGTGATTCGACCGCCCATTATATGTTTTCTAAGAAGCATGGGGAATGGACCCGGCATTTTAGGATTAGAGCGGAGGTGCTTGCTTAAATGTATCCGTTTTCCTGACTCGATAACCAGATTATCCCTGCCAAAACGGGGTATATAAATGTTTATTCTGACTTCATCAGGTGTTGGCTGGTATATCTTGTTGATTTTTGAATCAACTATAGAATTAGAACCTTCTGATAATTCTGATATAAGGGCGGATATATCAGCACTTGACATCTCTTGTTTCTTTTTCATAGTCGACAGAAAATGTCAGATTCTACTATAAGGTTTATCCTTAAAAATAGGGCAAAAATAAAGTATAAAATAAAATCCATAATAATAAGTATAGAATACAATCTGTACTCCCTTATCAACAAGACAGGACAAAAACCAACAACATGAACGATAAAACACTGCGTTTTCTAAAAAAAAGGTTTCAGGATTATTATCAGGATGCACATATACATTTACCTCCTGAATATACATCCCGTGAATGGGGATTCATCCTCTTTGATGATATGCCAAAAACTGTGATGCGCCGCCACATGGCTTTCGGATCATCAGGTGAACTACAGGACTATTTTTCATGGACAGTTCCAGCACACGCTTATTATTCTGTAGCGTATTATGAATACCCCAATGCATCCAATATGAAAGATAAGAACTGGTTACAATCGGATTTAATATTTGACCTTGATGCAGACCACCTCCCCCATGTACCCGATTCATATCCCGAAATGCTGGAGAATGTAAAACAGGAAGCTTTGAAACTTTACGATTTTCTATCTGATGATTTTGGGTTTGGAGAAGATGATATAAACATCGTATTTTCAGGCGGTAGAGGTTATCACTTTCATATATCTCATCCATCTGTAAGGTCGCTGGGCAGTGCTGAAAGACGTGAAATCGTAGATTATATCAGTGGCAGGGGTCTTGATATAAGCCAGATAATAGGGAAAAGTTATGTTAGCGGTGATTCAGGGAGACGCGATGCAAGTATGTTTGTATTTCCTTCGGAAAACGATGGAGGATGGGGAGCAAAAATTAACCGCTATATCATATCCTACATTTCAAACATAGTTAACAGTAACAAACCTATTAAAAAACTGACAGATTTTAGCGGTGTTGGCAAAACAACCGCTGAAAAACTAGTCAACATTTTCAATGATGAAAAACAACTTTCATTGTTGAAAAAAGGCAAAATCGATATGGTATCAAATACTTCAAAAAATTTATTTGAACACTTGGGAAAACAGGCTGTTGATAATTTAATTGCCAATGTAGATGAACCGGTTACTGCTGATGTAAAACGTCTTATAAGAGTTCCGGGTTCACTTCATGGTGGTTCAGGTTTAAGGGTGACAACCCTTTCAGCTTCAGAACTGGAAGACTTCAAACCTCTCGAAAATGCTGTCGTTTTCAAAGATAATCCAATTACAGTAAATGTAACCCAGCCTTCTATTATAGAAATGAAAGGTAATAAATACCATGTGGATGAGGGTGTACAGGATTTGCCCGAATATGCAGCAATCTATTTAATGTGCAGAGGGGGTGCTGAATACGGATCGAACTGAACTCAAGAATAAACTAAGGGAAGAACGAAACCCTTCTATTAACAAAATCCCGCCTGATTTTTACAAAAGGGTCCAGGACTACATAATAGAACTGGAAAACGAAATTAAAAACATAAACAACCCCCGTTCTGTAGAATCCAAAATGCTTGAAGATGAACTGGAAAGTGCCATCATTGATGTAGAAAATATATTCATCTACAGAATCAAAAAAATTACCTCATATGCTAAATCCCATGCTTTTTCCAAAAATCCATCAAAAAACGACCTTGACAAACTTCTGTCTGAAGAAAGAAAGGTGTACGATTCCATACTTTCTGCCATCCATACATCCCATAAGGAGCTAATTGAACCCATAATAAATCCTGAAGTAAGGGATAAAAGTAGCAGTCAAACTGAAAATACAGATGCAGAACCAGAGCAGCCGATAGAAGAAGTTAAAAATCCACAGGAAACCACTGCCGCTCCATCAAACAGTGATACCGAAAAATCCGAAAAAAGTGAAATAGATAAAAACGAATCTAAAACCAGTTCCAATAGCAAAAATGATATAAATGAAGAGTACGTTGTTGTCCGAGCATTGAAAGATATACCTACATTCAAAGCTGTAGACAGTCGTAATTATAAACTAAATTCCGAAGATGTTGTTGTTTTACCAGCTCCCAATGCCAACGGACTTGTTAAGCGAAACGCAGCACAACTCATTAAAATCAATTAAAATTTATCGAAGTAATAAAAGGTGTTTATCATGAAATTTCCAAAAAAGATGAGGACACATTGCCCTTTCTGTAAAATGCATACAGAACATAAAATCGAAAAGGCGAAAAAAGGTAAAGAATCATCAATGACCCACATCACAAGACAGAAAAAACGCAGATCAGGTATTGGTAACGATGGAAAGTTCTCAAAGGTACCTGGTGGAGATAAACCTACAAAAAAGGTGAGAATTAAATACAGCTGTACCAAATGTGGGAAATCACATCAGAGACCAGGTTTTAGAACCAAACGATTTGAATTCAAAGAATAATCAAAACACAGAGGGACGAATATGAATAGTACTAACTGGCCAAAAAGCCGATTCTTGCGTGTAAAATGCAACGACTGTGAAAATGAACAGATAATATTTGGTAGTGCAAGCAGAGAAATTACCTGTACTATGTGCGGTAGAACTCTTGCCGAACCGACCGGTGGTAAATCAACCATCAAAACACACATCATAGAAGTTCTTGAATAAAAAGTAAATAAAAAGAGAACTAATAGTGGTATATGATGGACAAAAATAATAACGAATGGCCAAATGTAGGCGATTTTGTAGTATGCACCGTGAAAAATGTGACTGATTTTGGTGCATACGTCACCCTTGATGAGTATGGAGATAAAGAGGGCTTTATCCATATTTCTGAAATCAAAGCCGGCTGGGTAAAATACGTCCGTGATTATGTACGTGAAGGACAGAAAATTGTCTGTAAGGTTTTGAAAGTAGACCCTAACAGACGGCATATAGACCTTTCATTAAAAGATGTCAATGAGCATCAAAAACGTGAAAAAATCCAGCAGTGGAAAAACGAACAGAAAGCATCCAAATGGTTACAGTTTGTTGCAGAAGAAACAGGTACAGATGAAAAAACACTGAGTAACCTGAAATCTATATTTACTGACGAATTTGGAAGCCCCTATGCGGCATTTGAAGAAGCCGCGATGTATGGGGAGGATGCTTTTGAAAACATAAAAATTGACAAATCACTGGAAGAAAAAATAACCAAAATCGCCCAGGATAATATAAAAATACCGTATGTAGAAATTGCTGGATATGTAGACCTTACAAGCAACGCACCAGACGGTATAGAAAATATTAAAAAAGCCCTCAAAGATGCTGACAGTACAAAGGAAAACTACAGCAGCAATGTAAAAATTGATATCAGTTATACCGGTGCCCCCAGATATCGTATCAAAGTCAATGCCCCGGATTATAAAACCGCAGAAAATGCACTGAAAAATGCTGCTGAAACTGCTACAAACACCATCAGAGATTTGGGTGGAAAAGGTGAATTCTACAGACACATTGAAGCAACCAGTGCATAATTTTTTTTATTAATTTTTATTGATTGCAATGGGATATAAAATACGCAAATGCAAACAATGCAGTAGGTATACACTGGAAGAATCCTGTCCATATTGTGGTGATAAAACAGTTAACCCGTGTCCAGCTCGTTTTTCTCCTGCTGACAGATATGGAAAATACCGAAGACAAAATAAGCAAACCGAGGACACAGTATGAAGGAAACAGAAATAATCCGCTTAAAAGATGACGTCCAGTTGAACAATCCCATAATGTTTGTAGGACTTCCTGGAGTAGGTCATGTTGGAAAACTTGTAGTGGAACACCTGATAGAAAATCTGGAAGGTGAGAAAGTTATAGAAATATATTCTCCATACTTCCCGCCACAAGTACTGGTAAACAATGACAATACTATAAAGCTTGTAAACAATGAAATCTATGCCTGTAATATCAATGGTCAGGATATACTGATATTAGCCGGAGACCATCAGAGTTCAACAAATGAAGGGCATTATGAACTTGGCAGCCTTTATCTCGACCTTGCCGAAGAATTCGGTGTATCAAAAATATATACCCTGGGCGGATTTCCTACAGGTGAATTCAACCACAATGAAGGCGTAATTGGCGCTGTAAACAATATCAATCTTGTAGAAGAACTTGAAGGCTACGGGGTAGAATTCAGAGAAAATGAACCCGGTAATGGTATTGTTGGTGCATCAGGCTTAATTCTTGGCCTTTGTGATTTCAGAAATATTGATGCTGCCTGTCTTATGGGATTAACATCAGGATACATAGTAGACCCAAAAAGTGCACAATCCATACTGCGTGTAATTGACAGGATACTGGATATCGAAATCGATGAGGAAGAACTGGAAAAAAGAGCCAAAGAAATGGAAAAAGTTGTCGAGAAAATTAAGACAATGAAAGAACAACAGGATTCAGGAAACCTACCACAAAAGGATGAAGATATAAACTACATCATCTGAAAGGAGCTTTTTTATGCAAATCAATGCCGACCTCCACCTACATTCTAAGTATTCAATGGCTACTTCTCAAAAAATGAATTTACCGACAATGGCAGAGGAGGCAGGCAAGAAAGGGATCGACCTTGTTGGTACAGGTGACTGCACTCATCCCAAATGGCTGCAGGAGATTAAAAAAGCCTCATTAGATGATGAAAACATCCAGATTAACGATACCCATTTTTCGCTTACAACCGAAATCGAGGATAAAAATCGAGTTCACCATGTATTGATTCTTCCATCAATATCAAAGGCTGAAGAACTTGCCGAAATCATCGGCAAACATGGTGACATTGAATCAGACGGAAGACCTTCCGTCAGAATGGATGGATGTGATATCGCTGAAGCCGCAAGAGATACAGGTGCATTAATCGGCCCATCTCATGCATTCACTCCATGGACTGCCATCTATGCTGCTCATGATTCACTTGAAGACTGTTATGGTGACATGACCGATTACATATCCTTTGTGGAATTAGGGTTAAGCGCGGATAGTGATTATGCAGACAGAATTAAGGAACTGCACCGACTAACCTTTCTTACCAATTCTGATGCTCATTCCCCTTGGTCGAACAAGCTTGCCAGAGAATTTACACGGTTTGAAGTAACCGATATCAGTTTTGAAGGAATCGAGAAAGCCATATTAAGAAAAGAAGGCTATAATGCCACACTTAATGTTGGTTTCTTCCCACAAGAAGGTAAATACAACGAATCCGCCTGTGTAAGCTCCAAATGTTTGAATCACTATAATTACGAGAAAGCAAGTTCATTAAACTGGAAGTGTCCATGCGGTGGCAGAATTAAAAAAGGTGTATATGACAGGGTAAATGAGCTTGCCAATTTTGATAATCCCCAACATCCAGACTACAGGCCGGAATACATCCACCTTATACCGCTTGCAGAAATCATTATGAAAGCACTGGGACACTCCAGCATCAATACAAAAGGCGTGGCAAGAGCCTGGAATACACTGATTAAAGAATTTGGTAGTGAAATAGCAGTCCTTGTGGATGCAGAACTTGAAGCTCTTGACGTGGATGAAAGAATAATCGATGCCATTGTTGCATTCAGGAAGGGGGATGTAATACTTCACCCAGGTGGTGGAGGGCAATACGGATGGATTGAACTGCCAGAAAAAACGGTTAACAAATCACAATCCAGATCTGTTTCAGAAAATAAATCCAGTCCAAATGGTCAGAGTTCACTTCTGGATTATTAATTCTCGATACTTATATAATGGATAAAAACGTTGTAAACCAGTTACTTGAAAATGAACAAATTCAATAACTATGCCGGGGTGGCAGAGCGGACAAATCCAACGGTGTAACTATATATCTGCCGTGGAGTCTATACGCGGCAGGCTCGAGACCTGTTGTCCCTTTTGGGACTCCTGGGTTCGAATCCCAGCCCCGGCGTTTATTTAATTTTTAAACAAATAAAAAGTTAGTCGTATTCATCGCTTTCTTGGAGTCTGGTTAGTAAATATTCTTTATTAAACCCGAATTATTATTTTTTACCTTCTATCCTGATGCTTATAACTTTATCAATAAGGCTTTTTACATTACCATAACTTAAATTAAAATCATCCATCACCTTTTTTTGTTCCTGCTCAGGAATAATTGCATCTATAACATCAATAGGAATTTTTGATTCGTCTATCAAACTTACTTTACTAAATCCAGTATTCATTATTATATCCAGATAATGTCTTTTTAGTATTGCACCCGAGATACAACCCACATAAGCCTGAACAGAATCCTTTATCTTTTCAGGTATTTCCTGTAAAAGAACAATATCTGACACTATGAATTTTCCTTCTGGTTTCAACACCCGGTAAATCTCATCAAACACCTTTCCTTTTTCAGGTGAAAGATTGATTACACAATTGGATAATACAACATCAACACTATTGTCATTTACTGGTAAATTCTCAATCTCACCCTGCCTGAACTCTACATTAGAATACCCTCTTTTTCGGGAGTTTTCCTTTGCCTTTTCAAGCATTTCAGGTGTCATATCCACACCTATTATCCAACCATTTTCACCAACTTTATCCGATGCCAGAAAACAATCAAAACCCGCTCCACAACCAAGGTCAAGAACTGTATCCCCTTTGTTTAAAGATGCCAGTGCAACAGGATTACCACAACCCAGACCGAGGTTAGAACTTTCAGGTACTTTACATATATCCTTCTCTGTATAACCTAAAAGTTTGCTGACATCATCAGGTGTCTTTTTGCTACTGTAAATTGTACCGTATAACTCGCCCTTTTTTGCAATTCTGGAATAATTATATTTTACAATCTCTTTTATGCCGTTGTCACCCTTTCTGGGTATAGTCTTGATATCACATTGTTTGTGTAAACTCTTTCTGTAGAGTATGTTATATACACAAAACGGTATCATCCGTCCATCTGGGAGAATTTGTGTTACACAGCATTTTTTCGCTCTTTTTAAATCAAAATTATACTCATCCATAAATGCATGTACCGATACCAGTGTGATGTTATCAACCATATTCGCTGAATCAGGTATTGATTTTTGACACAATGTACACAGAGATTTTACCGAATTTTCAGACCCCAATAACGAGGACATTGACAGGAGCGAGTCTATAGCGTTTATACATTTTTCCAGTTGTGATGTGAATTCAAGGTCAGGCAGTGCACGATTTAAGATATATTTTTCATAACTGGATTTATCAAACATCCGGGTAAGTACAATATGATTACCCGTAATTTTATCATTATAAATATAGGAACATACTGAACAGGTCGGATAGGGACAGGGTATATTGAGAAAATCCTTTTTATTTAACAATCCACCTGATTGTTTCTCTATTTTTTCAAGTATATCCGGAATTGTCAGGTGTTTATCCAGGAGTTTGTTCCTGCCTGTAAAAGTCGCGGGCTGAAAATTGACCATTTTTATATTATCATCGTCAAAAGCCGTTTCCAGTATAGCTCCTATTTCATCATCATTTACTCCTTCTATAATAGTAGGAACAAGTGCAACATTCATACCCAGTTTTCTGCAATTTTCAAGTGCATCCATTTTGATATTAAAAAGTGGTCGCCCTCTAAGACTTACGTATGTCTCATCCGATAGACCATCAAACTGTAGGTAAATAACAGGGTTTCCTATACCATTCATACAGCTGTTACGGATTGTTCGGGATATTTTTTCAGCAAAATCTCTATCAGCAAGTTTAATACCATTTGTATTCAAAACAGGGTAAGTAATTCCCTTTTCGCCGGCATATTTTAAAATATCAAAGATATCAGGATGAAGGGTCGGCTCGCCCCCACTTATCTGTAATACTTCTGGATTCCCCTCACATTTTACATAAAGGTCAATCATTTCTTTAATCTTTGAAAGCGGTAAAGTATAAGTATCGCTGGAATCCGCAAAACATACAGGGCAATGAAGGTTGCACATATCTGTTATTTCAATAATTCCCACACAGGTATGCTGTCGATGTTCTTCACATAAACCACAATCATTGGGACAACCCTCTGAAACTGAACTTTGATGATGTAGAGGTTTAGAGCCTAATTTGTTGTATCTGGTCGCGTTGATGTAGTCTTTAGCATCTGAATAAATCAAAACATTGAAAGAACCATGTAAAGGACAGGTTTTACGTAAATAAACTCTGCCATTAAAAAAAATTATGTTACAATCTATTAATTCCAGACAGATGGGACATACTGACTTTGAGTTTTCTATGGTTTCGTTATTTTCAAATATACCTTTTAGATTTAGTCTGTCCTCCCCCATTAATACCACCAGAAATACCTTTGGATAAGGTAAATACTGTATCTATTAATTAATATATCAAACTGCTTGTTATCCAAATATTAAAAAACAAACTTTTAAACATGATTAAGAGGAATACCATGGAGAGGTACAGGAACATTATCCCCGAGTTTAAAAGGTTTAAAAAGTTAATCCATTCTCCACAACCCTATGATATAAGAATCAATACAATCAAAGCTACTGTTCCTGAAATTAAAAGTTTATTAACACAAAATGGATTCAGTTTTGAACAGAGAGATTGGAACAATGAATTTTTAAAAGTTGGTTTTGAACCGGGAAAAAGCATCCTGCACTGGCTTGGTAAGTACCATGTTCAGGAGTCTGTATCCGGTATTCCTCCTTTGGCTCTAAACCCCAGACCCTATGATAGAGTACTTGATATGTGTGCTGCCCCTGGAAGTAAAACTTCTCAAATGTCAGCCCTTATGGACAATACAGGAGAAATACTGGCAAATGACATATCTAAAAACAGAATCCGTAGTCTGCTTTCCAATGTATCGCGTCTTGGATGTGTAAATGTACAGGTTTTTGAAAGAGACGGAAGAAATATTCCGGAAAAATCAAAATTTGACAGAGTTCTTTTAGATGCCCCATGTTCAGCCGAAGGAAACGCAAGAAAAAATAATGACCTTTTAAATGGTGCTGACACTGAAACAATTACAAGAATTTCTGAATTACAGACAAGTTTACTCAAAAAAGCATTCAGATTATGTAAAACAGGAGGCACTATTGTCTACTCTACCTGTACATTTGCACCCGAAGAAAATGAAATAGTGGTATCCAAGCTTTTAAAACATGGGAAACTGGAAAAACCAGATTTAAATTTACCACATTCTCTGGGAATCACCGAGTGGAACGATACAAAACTTGGAAAAGAACTGGAAAATTGTATCAGAGTTTATCCCCACCAACTGGATTCTGGAGGGATTTTTGTTGCTAAATTTAAAAAAACGGCTTGAGATTTATTTCTCAGGAAGGTTCGGAGTGGACAGCGATTTCTGGAAAAATTACAATGTGTACCTGTTAGGAAACAGTATCTGGTTAACTTCGTACAATCTTGAACCAAAGTATAAAAACATCTCATGCGGGCTACGGGCTTTAAGAATAAAGGATTCAGAACTTAAAGGTTTGAAACCCACGACCTACATACTACAATATCTTGATAATCATATCAAAACTAATATTGTAGATGTGGGCAAAGACGATTTAAAAAAACTTTTTAATGGAGAATATCTGGAAAACAATAGTTTGGATAATGGTTATGTAGCTCTTAGATATAAAGGTTACATCATCGGATGTGGAATGAAAAATTCATCAGGTGTTAAAAACCAGATACCGAAAAAAAGAGCCAAACAACTTGAAAAAATAATAGATAAAAATTACCAGACTGAAGACCGGTAATCAAATTCGAATTCATCTACTTTTTCTGGCGACAACCCTATATTATCAAACATGTTTTTAAAAACCTGTATATATTCTTCTTCAGGTATTTGTTCTCCTGCATCCAGTTCTATTTCTAAATTCACTCCACCCATTTTATCAATCTGGATGTTATATTCAGCCCCTCCAACAAGATTGATAATTTTCATGTTTGGTACCACATAATCAATAGAACTTGATTTGTTTCCATCAGTGTAAAATGTCTGTGTTGTCCAACCACCACCATGGGTAGGAGAAAATGTGATATTGCTACTTTTGTTTTGATAAGATTTATAGACAGAATTAATATCAGGAGTTTTCTGGATTGTAATACCTACAGAAGTTTTGTTAACGTTTCTAATTTTATCCTTTAACTGGTTCAGATAATCTTGTGATTGGTTTTTATCAATATCAAATAGTAACATAAAACGGTCTATAATCCATTCATCATCAGGAAGATTTTCTTTTTTAAATGAGGAAAAATGTGGGTCAGTTTGGGATCCATTAAAAAATGTTACCTTTGTCCCACTCTCATCTCTGGGAAATCTCAATTCAAAAAATGTATCCTGTGTATAATAGCCATTAATAGCTACTACCCAATAATCCTTTCCAAATTGCTGTTCCAGTTCAGATAAAGGTGAATACAATCCATTTGCGTTTTCAATTTCACTATTTACAAAATATGGACCATTTACAGTATATCTTGACTCTCGGGCATTGTTGATAACTTTATCATAATCCACTTCATCCAGATTTAGTCCATCCGTTGAATAATAAGCTTGGTCTGAAGATATCAGCACATATGCAAACGAACCAAAAACTCCTGCAATTAAAACCACTATAATCAATAGGCTTAATATCGACTTTTTCAGAGTTGAAAGATTACTGTTTTTCCAGAGCCATATCATCAATACCACTAAAACAATACCTGCAACCAAAGCTATTAAACCAAAAATTCCTACCATGATTTTTTACCTCTATCAATTATTCATATCTTAAGGCTTCAACAGGGTCCATTTTGGCAGCTTTGCTTGCAGGATATACACCAGCTATCACTCCTACTAAAACAGCAACACCAAAACCTATTATTATCAATTCAACAGGGAATACATTCGGCAAATCGAGAAACGTATTTGCACCATATGCACCCAATAAACCCATAATTGTACCTATAATACCTCCAAAAAGTCCTATAACCACAGATTCTACAATAAACAATATCAAAACATCATAATAGGTGTATCCTACCGCCTTCATCAGCCCGATTTCACGGGTACGCTCGGTTACCGTTACAAGCATGATGTTCATAATTCCAATAGACCCAACAACAAGCGATATCAGTGCCACAGAAATAAGTAAAGCACTTAGACCCGCTGATATCTGACCTACCTGATCAAGTATCTCTGCCTGATTGAAAATCGTATAGGGTTTAACATCTTCGTTATCAAGCTGTCGTTCAGGAACACCGAGACTTCTTGCCAGACGCTTATCTACATCATCAGAAATCTCTCTTATATTTTCCAGACTAGATGCTGTAAGAGCGAATCCTCCATAATCTTCTCTATTTAGCATATCCTGCATAGTAGATATAGGTATAAAGATACGTTCCTCTGGATTTGGACCTCCCCCTACAAAAGATGGGTCTCTATCTTCGGTTATCCCTTTGACCCTGAAAGTTTCAGTTCTTTCAGTACCATCATTTCTTCTGAATGTTATATCAATTGAATTCCTGTTGGATATGTCCCTGTCAAACTTGCCATTTGCAATTTCATAGCCAAGAACCGCAACATATCTATCGTTATCGCTTAAAAAATTTCCTGATTCCAGATTGATGTTACCTACTCGTTCATAACCTTCTGTAGTTCCAAACATCTCAATACTTCGCTCACTGGAACCGTATTCAACTGTTGCTGGCTTTTGAATGACAGGTGATGCTCCAACTATTCCAGGTGTATTTCTTAACAAATCAAATTGATTGTCAGAAAAAACATTAACATCATTACTGAAGATAACAATGAAATTATCTCCTGAAGCACCTATCTCATCTTCAAAAAACTGGCTAAAACTTGCTCCCAGTGAAACATTAGCAATAACTGCTGCAACTCCTATTACGATCCCCAGTGTTGTCAGCATTGACCTTAGTTTAGAACTGCTTATGCTTCCAACTGCAATCTTGAAAGCCATTCCTATATTTAAAATATTATATCCCCCTTAACTTAATCATAATTAAATTATAGACTAATATTCCAAACATCTAATTACTCCCGATTCATTCAAATTTTATAGCTACAACCGAATCCATCTTTGCTGCTTTGCTTGCTGGATAAACTCCCGCAATCAATCCTACAAGGACAGCGATACTAAAACCTGCGATTATCAATTCAACAGGGAAAACATTCGGCAGATTCAATAGATTATTAACAGCTAATGCTCCTGAAACCCCGAAAACTGTTCCCAGAATACCTCCCAGTATACCAACAATTATGGATTCTACTATGAACAACATCAAAACATCATAGTAGGTGAATCCTATTGATTTCATCAGCCCGATTTCACGGGTACGCTCGGTTACCGTTACAAGCATTATGTTCATGATGCCAATTGATCCTACTATCAATGATATCAGAGCAACCGACACAAGAAGAGCACTCAAAGCTCCGGATAACTGTCCCACCTGATCCAGTATTTCCAGCTGGTCAAAGATTGTGTAGGGTTTAACATCTTCATTATCTATATCTCTTGTAGATACACCTAGGCTGCGGGCAAGGCGTTCATCTATACTTTCCGATACTTTACGCACTTCTTCAAGACTGACAGCCTGTACAAAAAAACCACCATAGTAATCTCTGCCAAGCATTTCATTCATGGTGGATATAGGGATGAATATACGCTCGTCCGGTTCAATACTGGACTGTACAAAGGTGGTTTCAGGACTTTTTATTATGCCCTTCACTTTGAAAGTACGGGTTATTTCTGTACCGTCATTCTTTCGAAGTGTAATATCAATTGAATTCTTATTAGCCAGCCTGCGATCAAATTTATCATTTGATACACTTTCCCCGATTACAGCTGTATATTTATCCTTATCAGATAGGAAATTTCCCACTGCCATATCGAAGTTAGCCACTTCCTCATAATCTCTGGTAACCCCCTGAACGTTCACCTGTCTGGTACTGGACAAATATTGTACCTTCCCCGATTGCTGAACAACAGGTGATACACCTACAACACCCTGAGCATTTTTTATGGTTTCCAGTTCCTTATCATGGAATATATTAACATCCTGACTATAGACTCCAATGAAATTATTACCTACTGCACCTACCTCATCGTCAAAATACTGACCGAAACTTGCACCCAGTGATACATTGGCTATTACAGCAGCCACTCCTATTATTATTCCAAGCGTTGTAAGTGAAGACCTTAATTTAGAACTGTTAATACTTCCAATTGCAATTCGAAACGCTTCCAGAGGATTCAACATGATCCTTACCTTTTACCCCTTAGTTTACTGGTTTTTATTTTTCCTTCTTCTGTAAATCACAAAGGCTACTGCACCGGCTATAATTACCAATACCCCACCTATCGCTGCAATATTACCTGACTGTTCATCATTGGTTACCAGTTTGAGTTCCCTGGTAGCAACCACATTTTCATGTTCGTTCATTCCGTTTCGGTAATTTGCTGTAATCATTAATTCCCGTGTACCTGTAATATTATCAGATATAACACTGGTATCTACCTCAATGGTGAACAATTCATCTGGGTTCATGGTACCAATGAAATATGGTGAAGGCGAAAACTCTACTCCCTCAGCCTGCAGTTCAACGTTTACTGAAGACAGGGCATTTGGACGTATATTAGCTACATCGAACTCAAGCGTACCTTCCCCATTTTCAATCCTTAACTGTTCAGAAGGAATTACCTTTACACTGGATGATTCAATCGTAACAGGTATTCTCCAGTTATTGTTGTAGGCATGAGTACTTCCCCGCATAGAAAGATCAAGATAGCATGTTCCTACTTCTGCATTTTCATCCACATTTATATTATAACTGATTTCCATGGAATCTCCCGGACCAAGTAAACCCCCTCCTTGATAGGATTCTGATTCTACATCTATCCTGTCGCAACCTTGGAGTGTAGCTCTCTGAATTCGAACGTTATTTTCAAATATCTCATCGCCTATCTTTACTGTTCTCTGTGAAGCTGCATTTTTCAAAGTAAAACTTATTGTACCTTTATCACCGGGCATCATAACTTCAGGCTCAGTCTGGACATTTTCAAGCTGGACAATACCGATATTATCATAAGTATCAGTACCTATAGATATATCAAATTCCTGTTCTATCCATGACTCGCTTTCTCCACGATAACGAATTGTTATCTCACTTGTGCTAGGTTTTGCATTTTCATCAACATACAACCGATATTTATGTTCCACCGAACTGTCAGGGTTAACAACCCCAAATTTTTTCACAGAATTTTTAGGAGTGTCAAGTGAAAGAGGATATTCAGGAACAATTTCTATAGAAACATCTTCTACTTTACCCGAACCCACATTATCAACTTTTACCCAAACATCAACATATTCACCTATTTGAGCTGGCGAAGGATTGTATTTTGAAATACTAACATCTAACCAGTTAGGCTGGAATGCCGATACTGAAGCTGTTGACATTGAGAAAAGGGACGTTAAAACAATTAACGAGATGAACAAACTAACATATTTTCTTAAATTCATACCATAACACCTTTAACCTTCTATTATACCATCTTTTAAGTGTACAACTCTGCCTGCATATTCAGATACATCAGGCTCATGAGTAATCATAACAATAGTTCGACCCTTGTCGTTAAGGTCGGTTAAAATCTTCATTATCTCATCGCTTGTTTGTGAATCCAGATTTCCTGTTGGTTCATCTGCCAATATTAGCGAAGGGTCGTTTATCAGTGCACGGGCTACCGCCACCCTCTGGGATTGTCCTCCAGATAGCTTATTGGGTTTGTAGTGCATACGTTCTTCCAGCCTTACCATTTTAAGTAAATCTCTGGCTCTTTTATCAAAGTCCATGTCTCCCTTGCTATTAGCATAAGTTGGAAGTTTTACATTTTCCAGTGCTGTTAAACGTGGCACCAGATTGTAGGACTGGAACACAAAACCTATAACCATACCTCTGACCCTTGCAAGTTCATCATCCGGCATCTTGCTGATATCTCTACCTTCAACAAAAAGCGTGCCACAGGTTGGTCTATCAAGGCATCCTATTATATTCATAAGTGTACTCTTTCCAGAACCTGATGGACCCATTATGGCTACAAATTCACCCTCTTTAACATCGAGATTGATGTTTTTAAGAATCTGTAATTCCATATCCCCCACTCGGTAGCTTTTACAGATATTGTTAAGTGTGATTATAGATTTGTCTCTAACATCAATTTCCAACGCATTGGTATTTTGTACTTCATTCATATTAAATTCCTGCCCCCAAATCGGATAAATGACTGGAGTTTTTTTATCTCCTCTATCTTTTTGACCATATCTTCAAGAATATCATCAATTTTTAGGAGATCGTTGTAATACCCCCTCATAATCGTTATCTTTTGTTTCTGGGATTCATTAAGATTTTCACTATTGTAATGTTCAATTATGGACGGAATTTCGGATTTTGCTTTTTTTTCATTAGTTCGTACATTGGATATTTGTTCTATAACAACATCAAGAATCTCTTTACTTCCATAAAGATAGACTTTTTTGTTCCCGGTTTTTTACTGCGTACTACATATCCAGATGTTTCCAGAAACCTTATTTTATAAATGAAGCGTAAAACCCCGATGTATTTAGTATCACATCAAATTGTAGATTTTAATGCGAGTTCCATTTCTTTGAAATGAAACACGGGTATGTAAGCGTCTAACACATAACGTAACATTTAAATGGTTTAATTATAAAAAATATAATAAAATGTATTTCACCCAGAAAAACCATATCAAAGCGGATAAGCAGAAATATGAAGTCCTGAAAAGGATTACTAAATTGTCTAAAAACCTGTACAATTTCACGCTGTACACCACAAGGCAATACTATTTTGAAAATAGAAAGTACCTGAAAAATGAATCCGCTTACCATCTGGTAAAAGACAATGAGAATTACAAAATGCTGCCATCACAGGTTGCACAGCAGACCATGAAGGTAGTGGATAGGAATATGAAATCGTTTTTCAGGATTCTGGGTGAGAGAAAAAAGGGTAACTACAATCGACCTGTTAAAATGCCTGAATACCTGGCCAAAGACGGTAAGTTTGTATGTATATTTCCAAAAGATATGTTCAAAATCGATGATGATAATATCAGGCTGTCTATGGGCAGGGATTTCTACAAAAATTATGGTGTTAAATATCTGTATTTCAAGTTACCTGAAAATATAATAGGTAAACACATAAAAGAAGTACGGATAATCCCGAAGTATAACGGACAGTGGTTTGAGATAGAATACGTTTACAGAGATAATGGAGAAAAAGTCGATGTAGACTACAATAAACATCTATCTATTGATTTAGGGGTAAACAATTTCGCAACCTGTGTGGATACCAATGGGACTGCCTTCATCATAAAAGGCAGGGGTTTAAAGTCTTATAACCGCTGGTGGAACAAAGTCAAAAGCAGGTTGCAATCTGTATATGATAAACAGGGTATAAAATCAGGTCAGAAACTGAAATGGTTGTTTGAGAAAAGGAAGAACAAACTCAACGATTTCATGAATCAGAGTGTTAATTATATCATAAAACACTGTATAGATAATAACATCGGCAACA
>NZ_JAHENT010000022.1 GCF_018609725.1 Methanohalobium sp.
AAGTTCAACGAGGCCTGCAACTATGCTTCTGAAGCTGCATGGCACAACAAGAAATTTGGTAAAACCGGGATTCAGAAATTGACTTATTATGACATCAGGCAGGAATTTGGTCTGTCTGCCCAATTGACTGTCAGGGCAATCGCTAAAGTAGCTGAAAGCTACAGCAACGACAGAAAAACCATACACAAATTCGATAGAAGAGGTGCAGTGGTCTACGACCAGAGGGTACTGTCGTTCAAGGAAATGATACTGTGTCCATACTTACTCTGGATGGTCGTGAAAAAACCAGTATATCTTACGGTGATTACAGACCTTTTGACATAAGTAAAATCCGAGGTCAGGCAGACCTGATTTACGAAGATAATAATTTTTACCTGATGCTTGTGATGGAAGTAGCTGAAAACGAAGTCAGGTACAACGATGATGTTCTGGGTGTAGATCTTGATGTAGTTAATATAACAACCACCTCTGATGGAGAAGTCTATAAAGATTCAAAAGCTGATAAGGTTAGAGAACGATACACCAGTCTGAAGTCGAGATTACAATCCAAAGGCACGTGGTTAGCCAAGAAGCACCTCAAGAAATTATCCAGGAAAGAACGCCGGTTCAAACGCGACCTGAACCACCGGGTTGCCAAACAGCTGGTCAAACGCGCTAAAGACACGTCCCGGGCTATAGCACTTGAGAACCTCAACGGTTTTCGTCCGGAAGCCACGGTTACTAAAGCGCAGAGAGATAGGTTGGGTAAATGGGCGTTCTCTGAACTGACCGAGTTCATCTTATACAAAGCTAAACTTGAAGGAGTGCCTGTAGTCATCATCAATCCGATGTATACATCTCAACAATGTTCTGAGTGCGGATATATCAACAAGAACAACCGTCAGAAACAGGCTAACTTCAGGTGTAAAAGCTGCGGTCATCAAGACAACGCCGACTACAATGCTTCGAAGAACATTGCACACAGGGGAGCTGTCAGACTTCCTAATGTCCTCCGCTTAGCTTCTATTAGTTAAGAGATGGAAGGACAAGCTAACAGCTTCAGCGGTTAGTAGCTGACGTTAAATGAGTCATTTACAGGGATAAATTTGATATAATAACGAATATTATTGTTTTCAAAGGTTCAGATAACTGTTATATTAAAATCTGAATGTTTTTGTAAGGGGAATATTATATAAAGGAGTAAAATCTTAGAATTATAATATAGGTTTTGTATAAACCAAAGAATTAATATCGACTATAATACAATTACTTTGTATATTATAGAACTAAACCACATGAGTGTTACTCTATGACAGATAAAAGACGAAGGCGAAATTGGTTTGAAGAGTTCTTTGGGTCAGAATCATTTGAAAACATAGAAGATATGATCGAGCATATGATTGATAAACTGGGTGTAAATATGGATGACCCATCAGAACAGCCATATGTCTATGGATTTTCTATCACTCGAAAACCAGGTGAAGACCCGGAAATCCGCAGTTTTGGTAATTTCTCTACTGAAGATTTTAATGAAGATTACACTGAATATGAAAATGAAACCACTGATGTAAAACCGGTAAGCATTGATGAAAGAAAACCACTTATTGATGTCATGGAATCTGATGACCATGTATACGTGGTTGCGGAAATGCCAGGGGTTGAAAAAGAGGACATTAACCTTCACTCAACTGAATGGACAGTTGAAATTACAGCAACAAAAGGTGAATCCAATTATTCAGAAACAGTTGAATTTCCTGTAAAGGTTGATCCAAATAGTGCCAGTGCTACATTCAAAAATGGTGTCCTTGAGATTATATTTGATAAAACAGACACCGATCAGAAAGTATCTATTGATATTAACTGATTAATATACAGTGGGCGTAGTTATCTATAGCCCACCTATCTTTTAGATAAATATATTATTGATATTTCTTTTTAAATAAACCTATTTTTAGCTATTTTTTAACTTTTTAATGATAGAATTATCGTGTATATCTATATATTAATTCTTAATTAAAAACAGTTATATATTTGAAAATGTATCTGGATGTGCATGAATTCATTTACGGTAATCGCGCTTGCAATCTTTTTGCCCTTTTTATCTGCAGCAACAGTCCCTTTAGCACAAAAAATCCTGAGACATAGGGTGGGATGGTTCGCATCAGCAATGGCGTTTGTAAGCTTTTTGCTGATTGCATATGTAGCTCCTGTTGTAATTCATGGTGATACATTCACAGGCGCGGTTTCCTGGCTGCCTTCTGTAGGAGTAGAATTCAGTGTCTATATAGATGGATTAAGTCTTTTGATTGGATTGATAGCATCAGGAATAGGCATAATCATAATGTCATATTCCAATGGGTATATGTCCCATAAAGAAGACCTTTCAAGATACTATCAATACCTTCTTTTGTTTATGGGTTCCATGATAGGAATGGTTTTTTCTGCCAATACCATCCAGCTTTTTATTTTCTGGGAACTTACAAGTATCACATCTTTTTTGTTGATAGGATACTGGAGGCACAGGCCTCTATCTATATATGGTGCAACAAAGTCACTGGTTATTACTGCTGCCGGTGGACTTGTGATGTTTATCGGTTTTTTAATACTACATTCAATCACCGGTACTTTTGACATCCCAACTATTCTTCATGATTCATCAATGATAGAAAACATAAAAAACCATGATTTATTCCTTGTGACTCTAATTTTTATATTTATAGGAGCTGCTGCCAAATCGGCACAGGGTCCTTTTTATATCTGGCTGCCAAACGCTATGGAAGCACCTACGCCAGTAAGTGCTTTTCTTCACTCGGCTACAATGGTTAAGGCGGGTGTATTCCTCATTGCTCGTATCCATCCGATATTTTCTGGAACTGAAGCATGGTTTATACTGGTTTCAGGTACTGGTATGGCTACTATGGTGCTTGCAGGTTTTCTGGCATTTCGACAAAACGACATTAAAGGGATACTTGCATTTTCTACCATTAGCCAGCTCGCTTACCTTGTAACCATGTATGGTTATACGACCTATCATGAACCTGGTATAGGAGTAGCTGCAGCGACATTTCATCTGTTAAATCATGCTACATTTAAAGCCTGCCTGTTTCTTGTAGCAGGTATAGTAGCACATGAGGCTGCAACAAGAGACATCCGAAAACTGGGAGGTTTAAGACATGAAATGCCGTTAACCTTTATTGTTGCTTCTATCGGAGCACTGGCAATGGCGGGTATTCCTCCATTGAATGGGTTTTTGAGCAAGGAAATGTTTTATGAATCTTCTGTAGAAATGGGTGCAGCACTTGGATTCCCTTTCGGTATAATCGTTCCTGCAATTGCGGTTATAGGTGGGGTGTTGACATTTGCCTATTCTATAAAACTGATAGATGGGATATTTCTTGGAAAACGTAAGGATGAATTCCTTCCTCATCATATCCATGAAGCACCCTATGTGATGTTGATACCGGCGGGTTTGCTTTCAGTTCTTGTTATCTTGTTCGGACTGGTTCCTTCAATACCGGTGCATAATATAATAGAACCAGTAACCTCGGGAATACTCCTTGAAACAGTGCATCTACATGTAACCCACTGGCATGGATTTACTCCTGCTTTTATGATGACAATAATCACTTTTGTACTCGGTTTGCTTATATACACAAAATACGATTCACTTGCATCATGGCAAGATAGGTTAAATGCATCGTATCCTTGGATAAGTGTCAATTATTACTATGATGCGATAGTAAATAATGCAAGGACGAATGCTTACAGGGTATCCTCATTTGTACAACCGGGTTTTGTCAAAACATACATCAATGCGCTTTTAATTTTAACGATAGTCCTGATTATGATTCCTATGATAGCTCTCTCAGGAGACTTGATACCTCAGACCCTGAGTTTTGATATAAATCCTTATGAAGCATTGCTGATGTTGTTAATGGTGGTTGCGGCAATTGCAGCGACGGTTTTGCCAAAATATATCCCTGCAATAATAGCACTATCTTCTCTGGGTTATATGGTAAGCCTTCTATTTATCTATCTAAAGGCACCAGACTTGGCATTAACCCAGATACTTGTAGAAACATTGACTACTATTATATTCCTGCTTGTGATTGTAAGGATACCGCAAACATTCAGGGAAAAGCTTTCTAAAGCAAACCTGACAAGAGACGTTTTTATTTCAGGATTAGTATCAGTAGGGGTGTTTATTGTACTGATAAATGCTACACAGGGAATAGTGCCTCCATTTGAATCACTGTCACATTATTTCATTGAAAAAAGCGTTTCACTTACCGGAGGACACAATTTGGTTAACGTGATACTGGTTGATTTCAGGGGTTATGATACACTGGGTGAAATATCGGTACTTTGCCTGGCAGCACTTGGTGTTTATAATTTGATTCATAGCAGAGGTGAAAGATGAATGACAACACTGATCACTAAAACCATATCTAAAGCCAGTGTACCCTTGATTATATTATTCTCGATATCTCTCCTTATTGCAGGACATAACAGTCCAGGTGGAGGTTTCATCGGGGGCGTTATGTTTGCAGCATCTCTATCTCTGCTTTATGTTGTTTTTGGCCTTGATTATATCAAATCCGTTTTAAATCCAGATTGGGGAAAATGGTTTGGATTTGGTTTGCTGCTTTCGGTATTAACAGCTTTTGGAGCAATATTTTTTGGTTATAACTTTTTCAGGAGTTCTATAAAGTTTATACATCTTCCTTTTATTGGTGAAATCGAGCTTGTATCATCCACACTGTTTGATATAGGTGTATATTTTGTTGTAATCGGGTCATTGCTGTATATTTTCAGAAAAGTAGGTGATGATAAATGAATAACGTTTTTCTTTCACTCACCATTGCTATACTTTTTGGTTTGGGAACTTTTTTAATCTTAAGAAAGGATGTCATAAAAGTAATAATTGGTCTTAGTATAATCTCTCATGCAGTTAACGTTCTTATTGTATCCTCTGGAGTGTTTAATGGAGATAATGCACCTATAATAAATGGACATGTGTCTGATAGTTCATCAAACATTATTTTTAACGATGTATTGGATAATGGTGTACTGGCACCAGTTGTTGCAAATACAGAAGAGGTTGCGTATGTAGACCCACTGGTACAGGCACTTGTGTTAACAGCTATTGTTATTGGTTTTTCAATAACTGCATTTATATTAATACTTGCTTATCGAATCTATGAAGAATACGGTACCACTGATATAAATGAACTCAAGAGGTTATGGGGATGAATATAGCGGCAATTACAGACCATCTACCAATTTTGATGGTGGCAATACCGATACTGTTTTCAGCGCTCATGATGTTTCTGCGATCAGCACCATCTGTACAAAAAGTAATTAATCTGACAGTATCATTTGGGTTGCTTATTTTAAGTATTCTGCTTTTAATTAATGTGTTAAACAACGGTATAGTTGTATACGAAATTGGTGAATGGGGTAAATATGGTATAGTACTTGTGGCCGACCTTTTAAGTGCTGGTATGGTGCTTTTAAGCAGTGGTATATCATTCCTGGCTTTGTTATATTCAATGGATTATATGGAAGAAGAGTCGCTGGGTTCAACCTATCATTCACTCTTTAATTTACTTGTTGCAGGTATTAACGGGACTTTCCTTACAGGAGATATATTCAATCTTTTTGTGTTCTTTGAAATACTTCTCCTCTCGTCCTGTGGTCTTGTTGTAGCATATGGTAAAGGAGGATTTACCAAAAGTGACCACAAAATGGAAGCGACTTTCAAATACCTTGTTTTGAATATGATCAGTTCATTCATCATGTTAGTAGCCATAGCTTCATTGTATGCAACAGTGGGTACACTGAACATGGCAGATATGGCTGCAAAAATAAATGTAATGAGTGAAACCGGTAATCTTCCATGGCATATATTTCCTGCAGCTTTGCTTTTTATAGTTGTATTTGGTAATAAAGCGGCTATATTCCCTCTACATTACTGGCTTCCAGATGTACACCCCTCGGCACCTTCGCCCATAAGTGCAATGCTTAGTGGTGTGCTTATAAAAGTTGGTGCTTATGGAGTACTCCGGATATTTTTCCTGATATTTGACGGAACGCTTTATATGTTCCAGCCGATAATCATTTTCTTGGCGCTTGTTACGATAATTCTTGGATCAATCTCTGCTGTAGGTCAGAATGATATCAAACGTTTGCTTGCTTATTCCAGTATCAGTCAAATTGGATATGTATTCCTTGGGATTGGTATGGGAACTGTAACTACAATAGCAGCTTCTTTGGTGTATCTTGTAAACCATGCAGTTGCAAAATCAATGCTTTTTATGGCTTCCGGGAGCATTATCCATGAAGCTGGTACAAGGGATATGAGAAAAATGGGAGGAATGGTGAATAGTGCACCGTTTTTAAGTGGAATGTTTCTAATAGGGGCAATGTCGGTTGCAGGAATTCCTCCAATGGGTGGATTTATTGCCAAATTTGTACTGTTTGATTCTGGTATAACCAGTAAGTATTATATTCCGATACTAATCGCACTGGTATTTGCAGTATTTACAGTATTTTATATGATAAGAGCATGGCAGAGAATTTTCTGGGGAGAGGTGAGAAGTGAAAAATATGATGAATATCATTCTCACGGATTATCATGGAAGATGTCAGTACCTATACTGGTCTTGTCAGTTGTAGTAGTTGTATTCGGGGTATATGCAGAACCCCTTTTATCAATCGCACAATCAACCGCCAGTCAGATAATAGACCCACAGGCATATATTGATGCAGTTTTGATGAGGGAAATACGATGAAGCAATATATTGTTTATTCCATTCCTCTTGCGATTTTATGGTGTTTTGTAAACGGAGATATAAGTATAGTGAATTTTACGTTCGGACTGGTTATGAGCCCTGTTGTTATAAAACCCTTTAAATCCCTTTATAATTTTGAAGCAGAGGTAAGTATTAGAAATGATATTCGACGAATCCCCAAACAATTGAGATATTTGGCAGTACTTGCTATTGAAATAACCAAAGCCAATATCATGGTGGCAAAAATAGTTCTCCGGCCAAGAATCAATATAAATCCCGGGATTATAACAGTACCAATAAGAGCAAAAACCGATGTTGGAATTACTGCAATCGCAAATACTATTTCCCTGACACCGGGAACGCTTACAATTGATGTGGCGGATGATAAATCGGTATTGTATGTACACTTGATTGATATACATGACCGAGAAGAAATACGTGCATCCATAAGAGATGATTTGGAAGAATATGTACTGGAGGCATTAGAATAAATACGATACTATTTGATTTTGTACTGACATTTTTGGTATTTTCGATAATACCCTGTGTTTATAGAATTATAAAAGGACCTACTATACCCGACCGAGTAGTGGCACTTGATGCAATGACACTGGTTATAGTAGCTACACTGGGTGTTTATTCCTTTATACAGGAATCGGTGTTTTTTATGGATGTAGCACTTGTACTGTCAATAATTGCTTTTGTGGGCACTGTGACAATATCCAAATATCTTGATGAAGGGGTGGTATTTTGATAGGAATCGGTTTTGTTCTTGACATTTTAAGTAATATATTCCTCATTGTCGGTTTGTTTTTTGTATTTCTCGGTATGCTTGGACTTATACGTTTACCTGATGTCTATAACCGGCTACACACTACTACAAAAATAGGTACACTTGGTGCTTTTGGTGTTATGTTGAGTATATTGCTAAAGGTTGGATTCAGTGCCATGGGCCTTAAGGCGATAACTATTGGTTTGTTCCTGTTGTTAACCGCACCAGTTGCAGCACACATGATAGCCCGTGCAGCTCACAGGCATGGCGTAGATCTTTGTGATGAATCTATTATTGATGAATATTGTGATTCCTACGATAAATAAAAATTATATCGATAATCGAAAGTTATAAGTAACAATTTTTAATACTTTTTCCTGATACAGGTTATAGATTGTAGTAAGGTGACAGTTGGTATGCTGGAGACCCAGTATATTTTGAGTATGGTAATGCTTCCTCTGCTGACATTGATGATATGGGCTGGTTATTATGTTTTTGTTCCAGATAATTTCAGAGGGTCGCATGTAAGCTCGAGGATGCATGAACTTCTTATAGCTACTCTCATGTATATCTTTCCGTTAGGCTTTATATACTTGCTGGTTGATATACAGGATGCAATTGCCAATATGTTTGGTATGGGTTCCTATCTTAATTACGCCGAATATCTGATAATGATAGAAGGTAACATAGTTAGCTATTTTCAAAATATTACTACACCTTTGCTGACCTATGTTAATAGTGTAATCTATTTGTTCGGATTTCCCTTTCTACTGGTATTTACTTTTTTTATACTGGTTTATACCCGTAAATTCAAGGCTCTTCAAGAATATACAATCGCCTTCGTTCTTGTTTATATAATAGCATATCCTTTTTTCGTGTTTTTTCCAGTAGAAGTAACAGGATATACACTTCATAGTGTAGACCCTCTTTTGTATAACTTAAGTCCCATAATAGTTGAGGGTATTAAACTCAGTGACCCTGGGCTTGATAACTGTCTGCCCAGTTTGCATACAGCATTGTCTATAACAGCAATGCTAATTGTGGTATTTAGAACAAATTTTATACGTTTTAAGATGTTTTCCATAGGAATTACTACCTCGATATTGTTTACTATATTATATCTTGGAATACACTGGATAACGGATATGTTTACAGGTATTGTACTTGCGCTTGCTGCTTACTTTATTACTACCAAATACCGTGAAACCATAACTAAATTGTCTGCAGGGATAATGTTATTTATTAAAAACAGGATTGGTATGGTGGATAAATCAATTACAGTTTTGTGTATAAACTGTTTATGTGAAATCACTGTCAACCCGTCAACATCCAGTTCTGTAGGTTCTGTCCAGTGTCCTCATTGTGATACAATCCAGGAATATCATCTGCTTACCCATCTATTGGAACAACAGGTAAAAGCAAAATTCAATACAAAATCCCGGCTATAAAACTTTTAGAAAAATAATTGTATATAGTGGATAATAATGAAATCCAGAGAATTTAGTATAATACCTGTCAGGATGGGTAATTCAAACGCCTATTTAGTTATTGGGGCTGATATAACGTTTCTTGTTGATGCCGGTGTTCATGGTCATATTCATAATCTAGAAACAACTCTTTTTAACAATGGGCTTGACTTTCAGGATATCGACTTTATTATTATAACACATTCACATTATGACCATGTGGGTAATCTTGGTGAGATAAAAAAGAGAAGCTTTGCAAGAATTCTTGCACATGTAAATGAATCTGAGTTCTTAAAAGAAGGATATATGCCGATACCTAAAGGGACGTCACCATTTTCAAATGTAATATCATGGATGGCGAACAGCTTTTCATCCAGCAGAATACGGTATAACCCAGTGACACCGGACATCCTTGTGGGTGGAAATTGTGAGCTTTTAACGGGAGGAGAAGTAAAAATACTTACTGCACCGGGGCATACATCAGGTTCGATATGTGTTATTGTAAATAATATATACGCAATTGTTGGAGATACACTTTTTAATATATTTAAAAATTGTTTCTATCCTCTATTTGTTGATGATGAAAAAACACTGATAAAAACATGGGACAAACTCCTGTGTACAGGATGCGAAACATTTTATCCGGGACATGGCAAACCGGTGCTATTAGAAGAGTTCCATGAATGCTTTTGTAAAATAAGTAAACATCATTATAGGTATTAATCTTTAAATTAAATATCGGAACTTTTATATTGTCTTAATTTTTATTTTTTGTACCATGTTGGACAAGATTATTGATTATATTGGTAATGTGCTGGAAATCGCTTTATATGGAGCTGTACTGGCGTTTATTTTGATTATAATTTACACGGCTGTTACTGCAATGGGTTTTGTTTGATTTAATGGCTATAACACCTTTAACTTGTACAGTAGAACCCTTCTTTAAGTTAGGTGTATTGGATACATTATTTGATATCAGATTTATCGATACAATAGGCATATATTTTTGAATTTAAACTTTAATATCCATGGTGTATTAAGATTGTGGGCTTATCCAATTATCTGTAAATGAAGCTATAAAATGGTTGTATATTATGCGGGAAGATTATATAGAAACTGGGTACAAACCAAAACTCGATGAGCTGGTTTGTGAATATTATATGGAACCAGCGGATGGTGTAAGTTTTGAAAAGGCATGTAACCACATGGCTGGCGAAAGTTCAATAGATACATGGAGTGATATATCCACGTTAAGTCCTGAAAGAGCACAGGAATTAAAACCTCATGTTTTTTTTATTGATAAAGAAAGGGGAACTGTAAAGGTAGCGTACAAGCAGGACCTTTTTGAAATCGATTCAGTTCCCCAGATTCTCAGTGCCATTGCCGGCAACATAATGAGTATGAAACTTGTGAAAAACCTGCGTCTTGAGGATATAGAATTTCCAAAAGATGTTCTTAACAGTTTCAGGGGTCCCAAATACGGGCTTGATGGATTACGTGATTTGTTCGGTGTTTATGACAGACCGCTTATTGGAACAATTGTAAAACCAAAAGTAGGATTATCCTCTGAAAAACATGCAGATGTAGCCTATAAATCCTTTGTAGGCGGATGTGATGTTGTAAAGGATGATGAGAATCTTACAAACCAGAAATTCAATGCTTTTGATAAAAGGGCGGAAATAACACTGGATGCTAAAGAAAAAGCAGAAAAGGAAACAGAGGAGCGAAAAATGTATCTTTGCAATATAACCGCTCCCACATGTGAAGAAATGCTTCGAAGAGCAGAGGTTATCAACGACCTTGGTGGTAAATATGTCATGATTGATATAATTACAGCAGGATGGACTGCCCTGCAGTCTCTTCGAGAAGCAACCGAAGATATGGATCTTGCCATCCATGCCCATCGATGTATGCATTCTGTAATGACAAGAAACCCCAGACATGGAGTGAATATGGTTGCACTTGCAAAGCTCACACGCCTTATTGGACATGACCAACTGCATATCGGTACAGTGGTTGGTAAAATGCATGGAGATAAGGATGAAGTACTGTCTTTAAGAGATGAGTGTGTACTTGATTATATACCTACAAATGACCAGCTCCACATACTGGAACAGGATTGGGGTAATATAAAACCAATGATGCCGGTAGCATCAGGTGGTCTTGAACCGGGAATGGTTCCTGACCTGTATAATATGTTTGGCAAAGATGTAATCATGCAGTTTGGGGCAGGTATCCATGCTCATCCAATGGGTACTGAAGCGGGAGCGACAGCCTGCCGACAATCAGTAGAAGCGGCTCTTGAAAATTTTACACTGGAAGAATATGCCAGCAATCATAAAGAACTGCAATCCGCTCTTGAAAAATGGGGATAAAATAGTTTAAAATAATAGTATAATATAAGTTCTGTAATCATATGGTTAGAAAAACAGAAATATTAAGAATAAACAGCAGTAATTTCAGTGAATCCATTTCCAAAGCGGCTGAAATCCTCAAAAACAGAGGAACAGTCGCTTTTCCCACTGAAACAGTTTATGGTCTCGGTGCCAATGCACTGGATTCTATTTCAGTGCATAAAATATTTAGTGCAAAGGGTCGACCTCCGGATAATCCTCTAATTGTCCATATAGCATCTAAAGAACAGGTCAGGGATATTTCAGAGGACATACCTGATAATACTTTTTTACTGATGGATGCTTTTTGGCCAGGACCTCTGACATTAATCCTGAAACGGAAAAACTTTGTTCCAGATGTTACAACTGGAGGGCTGAATACTGTAGCAATACGTATGCCTGATAATGCAACAGCTATAGAACTGATAAAAAAAGCAGGTGTCCCTATTGCTGCACCGAGTGCCAATATTTCTGGAAAACCGAGCCCTACAACTGCAGAACATGTGATATCTGATTTATACGGTAAAATCGATGCAATTGTCGATGGCGGAGCAGTAGATATTGGAGTTGAATCCACAGTGGTGGATATGACATCTAATAAACCAATCCTGCTTCGACCGGGTGGTATTGGTGTTGAAGATTTAAAGAAATATATACCTGATATAGAAACCGGCTACAATAGTGAAAAACTGACAGATAAAAAAGTAAAATCACCGGGTATGAAATATATCCATTATTCACCATCCTCAAAAGTTGTTCTGGTCGAGGGTTTCTACAGGGTATCAGATAAAATCAATCAGGTTATATCTGATTATCATAAAAATGGTTTATATGTTGGGCTACTGGTGACCAATGAAACTGCTGACCAAATTACTGATAAAAATGTTAATATATTTCTGCTTGGAAACAGAGATAATATAAAAAAAGTTGCAAATAATTTGTTTAAAGGATTGAGAACACTGGATAACCTAAATCTGGATGTGATTATTGTAGACGGGTCAATAAAACATGAAGGTATAGGGTCAGCGGTAATCAATAGATTACAGAAAGCGGCTAACGAGATAATAGTTCTGGAAGAAGGTGAGTACATTGAAACCTGAAAAAAAGGAGCAAATGGTTAAAAAACAAAAAAGTTCAGAAATTATAAGAAGGAACAAAAAAATAAATCTGATAAATATAGGTGTAATAAGCATCGGTTTAATCCTTATGTTACTGGATTACAGAAACATGGCTGAACATTTTATATGGCTTGGATTTATAATATTTTTATATACTGCTGGGACTACTTTTATAGCAAGGAGAGAAGCCAGAAAATAAAAAAACAATATTCATTTTTTATTTTTCTGTTTCATAACCTGCATTGTTCCATGCAGTCATACTTCCAACCACGTTGTAGACATTATCAAATCCATTCTTTTTAAGAATACTTGTTGCCAGGCTGGCTCTGCGGCCTACATTACATATTACAGCAATAGGTTTGCCATCAGGCACTTCATCAATTCGGTTTTCAAGTTCTCCGACATATATGTGAACGGCATTTTTTATATGTCCGTTATTCCATTCATCATTACGCCTTACATCAAGCACATTTAGATTGTTGTTTTTAATCTCTTCTCTAAGTTTGTGGACCTCCATTAACCCTGATTTTTCAATTTTAAAACTTTCATTGTACCATGATTCTATTCCACCTCTTAGATAACCAGCGATGTTATCAAATCCCAGTCTCAAAAGATAGCGCAAAATAGTGTCAAGGTGTTTTTTTTCTTCCATAACCAGTAATATAGGTTTTTTATACGACAATACCCATCCTGCATAAACGGGAACTCCATCAAGCCAGATATTATACGAATCCTTTATATGGCATCCGGCAAAAGACACGGGTTCTCTGGTGTCCAGTATCAGAGCACCGTTATTTAGTTGTTTTCTAAATTCCTGAGGTGGAAGGGAAGGAGGATATTTTGAATCCAAAAGTGGTGCTCCTTTGAGGTTGTATTCTTCCATTTTTTTAAAATACGGTGGAATAAAATGCTTTTCAGATGTCTTTAATTTCACAAATTCATCCCTGTTTTTCACCTGCAGAGAAGAATTCTGTAACCTTTCTATGCCAACAGTGCTTTCTTCCCTTTCACTGATAAACCCACCACATACAGATCCAGACCCGTGAGCAGGACAGAGGATTACATGGTCGCCAAGTGGAACAATCTTTTCAAAAATACTTTCATACATGTTATCCGCTAACCGAGGAGCATCATCAGGTCCATATAGGTCGGTTCTTCCGGTATCTCCCACGAATAAGGTATCGCCAGTAAAGACCATTATATTTTCTTTTCCGGTATAAGTATCAGATAAAAGATATGACACGCTTTCATCGGTATGCCCTGGTGTATGGATGGCGGTTAGTTTAAGTGACCCAAAATAAAATTCACTCCCATCTTCTACAGCATTTCCGTATTTAAAATCCAGATATTTGCCGTGATAGGTTTCTGCCCCAGTTAGGTTTGCCAGTTCAACAGAACCGATAACATAATCTTCATTCCTATGAGTCTCAAAAATATACTTGATATTCATATCCTGTTCAAACGCAATATCGGTATATATCCGACAATCTCTTCTGGGGTCTATAACAATTGCTTCATTCTCTGAACCTATAAAATAGGAAAGATGCGCCAATCCTTCTGATTTTATTTTCTTGAAATACATTTACACTCCCCTTGAGTGGAATTAGATGATTTGTTTGAGGTTGTTTGTAAGGTATGTGATATGGTTTTTTTCTTCAGATGCCAGTTCATGGAGCAATTTCCTTGTATTTTTATCACTCATGATTTCAGCCATTCTTTTGTAGAAATCAAATGAGAGATACTCTTTTTCAATAGCAGTTTCCAATACATCAATCTCATCTTTGAATTTCTCATCACTTTTTAACAGTTCTTTACTTAATTTTATTCCACCTTCCATGTACTCAAAATCAAGTTCTTTTTTTAAAACTTCCAATTCTGGAATATCCTCTTCTTCAACAGTATTTGCATACCACCTATACAATCTGTTTATGTGTGCGTTTTCAAACTGTGAAAGTTTATCCAGTGTTTGCCTAATGTTGCTGGACATCTCATTATTTTTGGCTCTTGAATAGAAATCCTGTGCTCCTTTTTCCAGTTTGAGAGCTGTAAGTAGTATATCTTTAATTTGTTCGTTACCGGTTATAAACTCTGGTTTTTCTTCAGGATACCCTGATAGAGTTTTATAATTCCATTCAATAATTCCGCCATCCATTGTATAGACGTTTTGAAAACCAAGGTTACATAGATATGTAGCAGCTCCCAGACTCCTACGACCGGCACGACAATAGGTAATGATGTTTTTATTTTTATCGAGTTCATCATATCTTGCATCCAGCTCATCAAGTGGAATGAGTTTCGACCCCGGAATATGGCTCTGTTCATATTCTTCAGGCTGTCTTACATCAACCAGTATATTGTTCCCTTCTCTGTCATTATCAAGTATCTGTTTCAATTTTTCAGGTGATATCTTTGTTACATCCTCTGTACTGCAGCTTATACTCATAGTTTTACCTTCTGACAGCAAAAATCATGTTATCCATAATTGGATTTTTATCTCCGCAATTCCCTATAAACTCCCATTAAAATGACAGTTTTATAACTCATATTTTTTGTGTTTTAAAAACTTGGATATATTAGATAATTATATAAAAGTCTGACACATATATTTAACGTAGCTAATCCGATATTCACCAGATAATTAATACTGTTCTTCAGTTTCCTTTTTTAAATAAAAAAGTTAATTGGATGTATTCAAATAGCTGAATACATGCTAAATAATGATGTCAAAAAATAAAATACTGGAAACATAAATTCAATTCTAAAAAATGGTATAAAAAACCAGTTCAAGTTTGATGTTTGGTAAAAGCTATCACAATATGGGTCATTTGTTTTTTATACTAATGTGGATTTGTTGTCAGTATATAATCTGTAAAAACTGATTTTTATGTGTAATAAGGTGAGTTCAAGATGGCAGATATAGACAAATTAAAACACTGCAAGAAACCCTTGGGTTATGAAGGTAGAGAGGTTGCCAGAGAGATGAATGAACGCCATTTTGACCTCTGGAAATGGGGACTTGAACATATATCTATCAACCCTGATTATTTTGTACTTGATGTGGGATGTGGAGGAGGAAAAGCTATACAGGTACTGGCTGACCTTTGTCCTTATGGTGAAGTACATGGTATTGATTATTCTGAAGAAATGGTCAGTATGGCACAGGAAGTTAATAATGAACTTGTGAAAAATAACCGTGTTGAAATAAAATATGGTACAGTATCATCCATACCTTATCATGATAACACTTTTGACCTTGTAACAGCATTTGAAACATATTATTTCTGGCCTGATCTGGAAAATGATTTAAAGGAAATTTATCGAGTTCTGAAAACTGGAGGTGTTCTCCTTATAGTTAATGAAGTTTATAAAAACGGAAATTTTGATGAGCGTAATATGGAATATGTCAATAAATTGGATATGCATTATCATACTCCAAAAGAACACAAGGAGATACTTGTAAAAACAGGTTTTACATCTGTAGAAACATATACCAAGCCTGAAAACAATTGGATAACTATAATTGCAAAAAAACAATAATACAAATTGGAATAGATTTAGACTCTATTATATAATCACATTAATCCGGGACAAAGGTTCAACATGACAGAATTTGTGGCAAGCGAATCAATGATGGAATATTTCAACAACCTTGAAAATAAATTGAATCATGAAATACAAATAGCGGGTAAAGCACGCTCTCATGGCAAAGACCCAAGCTCTAACGTTGAAATACCAGTTGCCAAAGACCTTGCTGACAGAGTTGAAAATCTTATAGGGGTATCCGGAGTAGCAGAACGCATACGTGAGCTTGAGAATGAAAAATCAAGGGAAGAAGCTGCACTGTCTCTTGGTAAAGAAGTGGCAGAAGGTTATGTTGGCAATTTTGAATCAAAAAAGGATTCAGTAGAATCTGCAATCCGTGTAGCGGTTGCCATGCTTACAGAAGGTGTGGTTGCTGCACCTATTGAAGGTATTGATAGTGTCAATCTGGCAAAAAATGACGATGGAACTGAATATATAAGCATTTTTTATGCAGGTCCTGTCCGGAGTGCAGGAGGAACAGCACAGGCTCTTTCTGTTCTTGTAGGGGATTATGTTCGCAGAGGACTGAATATCGACCGATATAAACCCCGTAAAGAAGAGGTTGAGAGATATGTTGAAGAAATCACACTCTATCGCCGGGTTGCTGGGCTTCAATATATGCCTTCAGAAGAAGAGATACGTTTAATTGTGGAAAATTGTCCCATATGTCTTGACGGAGAACCGACTGAGCAGGCGGAAGTAGAAGGCTATAGAGACCTTGAGAGAGTAGGAACCAACCGTATTCGTGGGGGAGTGGGGCTTGTACTTGCAGAAGGAATCGCACTTAAAGCTCCCAAGATACAAAAATATGTGAAAAAATATGATATCGATGGGTGGGAATGGCTTGATACCCTGATGTCAGGTGAAAAAAGTGAAAATAAGGATGATGGTGGCGGTACAGAAGAAAGCAGTGAAACTAAAAAAAGTGATAAAAAGCCAAAACCCAAAGATAAATATCTCCGAGACCTTATAGCTGGAAGACCTGTTTTTTCACATCCATCCCGTCCGGGAGGGTTCCGTTTAAGGTATGGAAGGTCGCGAAATACCTCATTCGCTTCTGCAGGGATTAACCCTGCAAGTATGGTAATCATGGATAAATTCATTGTGGCTGGAACCCAGTTAAAGGTGGAAATACCCGGAAAAGCTATGGGTATGGCACCGGTGGATTTTATCGAAGGACCTACTGTACGGCTAAAATCGGGAGATGTTCTCCGAATCGATGATGTGAATGAAGCCTATGAATTATCTCCACAGGTTGAGCATATCATAGATATTGGTGAAATGCTGATAAATTACGGGGATTTTTTGGAAAACAATCATCCGCTTGTTCCTTCTCCCTATTGTTTTGAATGGTGGATTCAGGAATACAGAAATACGGTTTCTGATACACGTACTGATGAAGAACTTGAAGACCTTACACAGAATGAAGCCCTCAGTATATGTGACCAGTATAATGTACCACTACATCCGAAATTCACCTATCTCTGGCATGATATAACACCTCGGGAATTTGAAAATCTTGCCAGATTTGTATCAGAACATGGAAATCTATCCGATGATAATAGTGTGCTGCAAATTCCTTATGATGATGCGGATGATAATGGAATCAAAGTAATACTTGAAAAACTGCTTTTGTTCCACAAAGTAAGAGATGGTATGATTCTAATATCTAAACCCCTCCCATTTATCCGTTGTCTGGGTCTGGATTCACACTTGGAGTTAAAATGGAATGATATAGACTTTGGTGATGAGGATGCACAGAATGCTATAAATGATGTAAGCGGTTTGGTCGTAAGGGATCGTTCACTTACACGGGTGGGTGCAAGGATGGGACGACCAGAGAAGTCAAACCGAAGAAAAATGTCACCTGTTCCTAATGTATTATTTCCAATAGGTGAATCAGGTGGGAATACCCGTCAACTCGATGATGCCAGCAATTATAAAGCTACAATGAATAGTAAAGTAGGTGAGATTAAAGTTGAAATCGGAACGCGGGAATGTCAATCCTGTGGGATAGAAACCTATGAATGCAGATGTTATTGCGGTGAATTTACTGTTCCCATAAAGTCCTGTCCTTGGTGTGATATAAAAGCAAATGATGGAGTTTGTCCTAAATGCGGGGCAAAAGCAAATTCAGTAAAAACAAAAAATATAGATTTTAAAAGTATTTACCAGAAAGCCTTTGAAAATCTTGGAGAACGTGATAATTTTGAATCATTCAAGGGTGTCAAAAGGCTAATGTCCAAAAATATGACTCCAGAACCCATTGAAAAGGGAGTCCTGCGAGCTAAATATAACCTCTATACTTTCAAGGATGCAACAGTAAGGTATGATATGTCTGATATTCCTTTAACCCATATACGTCCGGATGAATTAGGTGTTACAGCGTCCCAGTTACGTGAACTTGGATATACTGAAGATATATATGGAAAATCTTTTACTGAAGATGACCAGATTGTATGTTTGAAGGTACAGGATTTGGTTGTTCCCTATGATGCTGCTGATTATCTCCTAAAAACCGCCCAGTATATAGATGATTTACTTGTAAAATATTACGGACTTGAACCCTATTATAATGCAAAATCAATCGATGATATTGTAGGGGTGCTTTTGATGGGGCTTGCCCCTCATACATCTGCAGGTGTTCTTGGAAGGCTTGTTGGGTTTACCAAAGCATCAGTGGGATTTGCTCATCCTTTCTTCCATGCAGCTAAACGACGGAACTGTGATGGTGATGAAGACTGTGTAATGCTTCTTATGGATGGACTTATTAATTTCTCTCCAGAGTACCTTCCGGATAAACGAGGAGGTAAAATGGACGCACCACTTGTTTTAACAACTCGAATAGATCCCAATGAAGTGGATAAAGAAGCTCATAATATTGATGTATGCCCCAGATATCCGTTAGAATTCTATGAATCAACATTGGATTTCACTAATCCCAAAGATTTTGAAGATACTATGGATATAGTTAATAACAGATTGGGTACACCGCAGCAGTATGATAATTTCCTGTATACTCATGATACAACAGATATTGCAGCAGGTCCAAAGATAAGTGCCTACAAAACCTTTGGTAGTATGCTTGAAAAAGTAGACTCTCAACTGGAACTTGCTGATAAGATACGTGCAGTAGATGCATCGGATGTTGCCGAAAGAGTACTTATGTCACATTTTTTGCCAGACCTAATTGGAAACCTTAGAGCTTTCTCCCGTCAGGGAACCAGATGTGTGAAATGTGGTGAAAAATTCAGACGTCCGCCATTGTCCGGTAACTGTATTAGGTGTGGAGGAAAAGTTATCCTTACAGTTCATGAAGGAGCGGTCAAAAAATATCTTGATATATCCAGCAAGGTAGCCAATGATTACAATGTTTCAGAATATACAAAACAGCGAATTGAAATTATAGGATATGAAATCAAGTCATTGTTTGAAAATGATAAATCAAAACAGATAGGGTTATCGGATTTCATGTAATTATAATCCGATAGCATTAATATGATTAACCAGTTCTGTAAGATTTTCCAGTTCTAATTCCAGCACTTCATCAGGAGTCATGCTGATAGACATTTCACCATCGACTGTCAGGCAATCAGGTCCTCTTCTAACAAGTCTATCCACCCCATCATTTGATAAAACCTTTTTAACTTCTGGGTCATGCATGAAAGCTCTGCCGGGTATTAATACTGTTTCTTTTATCTGGGAAAGGTCAAGATTTTGCAGGTCATTTATTGTCATAAGACATCCTATGTCCTTATCAACATTGACAACGTTAACTTTCCCTCCCAAATTATCAAAAATTTCCTGCAAACGTGGGGCAGCAACATTGCTTGTAATAACAGTGGCTTCTTTTTTAACTTCTGGAAGTTTTGACATAAATTTTTCATTGTTTCTGATTGCAAACGGTGAGCCGATATAAGGGTCTTCAAGCGGAGTTCCTGTGATTCTTAGATTGTGTTTTGATTCAGCATTTCTGACAATCTCTTTAAACTCATCGATATTGTGGGTGGTAATACCATCCAGTATGGGATGATTTTCAAGGATTAATCCTTCTTTGCTACTGTTTGCAAACCTCATGATTATTGCACCATCTGCACCCATTTCTTCAAGGTCACTTAATGTTTTATCAAGCACTTCGCCGTCATTTATTCCTGGTATAAGTACAAGTGCAGTATAAACCTCACAATTTTTACAGAATTTTTCAAGTACTTCCAGTGATACTTCTGGTTCAGGGTCTTTCATGTATTCATTTCTTAGTTTTGGGTCTGTTGCAAAAACAGTAAATGTAACTTCATTTACGCCTTTATCAATGAAAAAATCTGCATCATCCTTATTGTTGAACCCCTTTCCGCTGGTATATCCAAGATGGATGGGTTTTTCAAATTTTGAAAGAGAATTAACAAGCTCTTTAAGTTCAGGATAGCAGCTAACATCCCCACCGCCACTAATTGTAATCTTATCGGTATAAGGATTGAAGTACAGGTTCTGGGATACCTCCTGTAGTACAATTTGTACTGGTTTAAAGCCGGGATAAGATTCTTTAACACTGCGTATACAGTAATCACATCCTTTCTTAAAAGGAAAACAATGTTTACATCCAAAAACTGGGATATTTTCGTCTTTAACCTTGTTAAAATAACAATATTTACAAAAACCATTACAATCAATGCCTGGGTTTCCACCAATATCAGCAACAATTCCCATATTATCTGTGGTTACTCAATTAGAAGTTTTATTTAAGCTTTGTTAGTATAATTTAATATATTTTTGTGTTTTTCAAATATTATTTAAAAATCTGGATTTTGTTAGCTTTGTTATTTTCAGGGGTATAAAAAATCATTAAAAATCAATATAATTGTTTAATTTTAAATTTTGGTTTTCTTTTATAATGGTGTAATATATAAATATGAGGATTATAGTCTTAATTAATGGGTTGTTGTTAATTTAAAATCGGGAGTTTATAATTATCAATTGTGTTAATATATAAAAAATCGTCCCGATAAATGCAAAAGCTTTAAACCTAATTGGTTTATAGACAAGTAGTGAAATAACTTCAGGATTATTGTACAACATGAGCAATAATCCCAAGTGATTGTTCAACAACCGATGTTGTGCATTCAAATCCTGAGATAGTTATTTCCAAAAACCAAAATGGAGGTAGAATCGTGGCTGATAATATAGATCTCTACAATGACAGAGGAAAATTGTTAGAAAGCAATGTTGACTTAATGGACATTGCACCAACAAAGAACGATGCAATCAAGAAAATTATCGACGATACCAAGAAATCAGTAGCAATCAATCTTAATGGTATTCAAAAAGCACTTTCAACAGGTAAAATGGGCGGAAAAGGCCGACATATACCTGGATATGAACTCGATTATGACCTTGTCGGAAATGCAGATAGCATCCGTGATTCCGTAGAGGAACTTGTAAGAGTAGACCCAAATGACGATACCAATGTTGAATCACTTTATGGTGGTAAACAGCTACTTATCCAAGTACCAGATGAAAGGCTTCAGGCAGGAGCTGACTATGCATCAGCAACTACAGTAGGTGCAGCAGCAACTGTACAGTCCATTATAGATAACTTCAACACTGATATGTTCGTGGCACCTATCGTAAAAGCAGCTGTATGGGGTAGTTATCCACAAACAGTTGACCTTTCAGGAGGAAACATAGCATCTATTCTCAAGATACCTCAGCAGAATGAAGGTCTTGGCTACTCCTTGAGAAACATTATGACAAACCACATTGTAGCAATTACCAACAAGAAAGCAATGAATGCTGCATGTCTTTCATCCATCTATGAACAGGTAGCCATGTATGAAATGGGTAACGCAGTAGGAGAATTTGAAAGACAGCAGTTACTTGGACTTGCTTATCAGGGACTTAACGCAAACAACCTTGTCTATGATATTGTAAAAGATAACGGTAAAGATGGTACAGTAGGAACTGTTATTGATTCAACTGTCAACAGGGCACTTGAAGACAATGTAATATCTGTTGATAAAACAGCACCATCAGGATATTCATTCTACAAAGCAAACGATGTACCAATGTGGAATGCATATTCAGCTGCAGGTCAACTCGCTGCTTCAATGGTAAACTGTGCTGCAGGTAGGAGCCCACAGAACGTATCTTCAACCTTGCTCTACTTCAACGACATAATTGAAAAAGAAACAGGACTACCCGGATGTGACTATGGTAGAGTACAGGGTACTTCAGTCGGTTTCTCATTCTTTAGTCACTCCATCTATGGAGGAGGAGGACCTGGTATCTTCAATGGTAACCACATTGTAACCAGACACTCAAGAGGATTCGCGATACCATGTGTTGCAGCATCAGCATCACTTGATGCAGGTACCCAGATGTTCACACCTGAAGCAACTTCCTCACTTATAGGAGATGTATTTGGTTCAATAGAAACATTCAGAGAACCAATTGATGCAGTAGCAAAAGCACTTTAATCAAATCTTTAGGTTTACACAGGAAGTAATATAATGGTTGAAACCGCTTCAGAGCCAGATGAAGAATATTTGCAAATAGAATTATTCCCCACAAGATTGTTAAAACCAGAAACGACTCAAAATCTCTTGGAAGAATTGAGTGAAGTGGACGGAATTATAAGAGCGTTTATTCATGGACCACGTCTTCCCCTGTCGGTACCTTCAGGACCAGCAACAGGTCAGGATGTAGAGCACCCTCACAGAAAGGTTATACAGATAGGCGATACAGCGATTGAATTATCTATAAGTGTAGGAAGGATACGTCTGGAAATCACAGATAAGGATGTTGAAAAAGAGATAGAGTCTATAGCTGAAAGGGTATTGCCCTGTAAATACGAACTCAGAGAAGGGTATTTCATACCCAAAGAATCGACAGTGACCGATTATGCCAAGCGGGGACCCAATGCTGACCCGAAAAGGCGTGGCTTGTCTGATCCCAAAGCGAGTGAAGAAAGCCAGGTTTTTGTGCTGAACAAACCTGAAAACGAAGATGAGGAATGATTGGTATGCCTATATTCGGTCGGGAAACACAAGTAGTAGATTGCAGACACGGGATGGGACAGTGTAAAGGTGGAGGTCTTGCCCAGGAAGGAACACTTTCTGAAGCTGCCCGTCCTGATGTAATAGCAGTTGCAATGGGTCCCGGCAGAAGGCATATCACAAAACCCGTCTGTGAACTAACCTACGGGATGCGTCAGGCTGGTATACAGGTCAGTGTACTGGTGCTGAGCGGAGGTACTGGTCAGCCGGAATCTGGTCTGATATCCGGTAGCTTTGGAATTGAACCCGAGGAAACAGACCAAATTGCAAGGCATAAACTTGCAGTTATCCATGTAGGTAATGTGGCTCAACATATAATAAAAAAAATAAGAACAATCCTTGAAAATGTGGAAATACCTGCAATTGTTGTAAGTCAGGCTCTGGTAGATTTTGAAGACCTGGCAGAAGCGGGAATAAAAACCAGATATGTTAAACCTAAAGATGAAGATATTCTCTCAAAAGGGACGGTTATGGAAATTGTAACAGGAGTTACACGAGGAGAAGCCAGTTCCAGAGATAAATTAAATGAACTTGTTAAAGATGTTAAAAACACATTAAAATCCATTGAATAAAAGGAGTGATAATATGGCAGAAATTGAGAAACAGTATTATCCAGGTAAAACATCTGTTGCAAACAACAGATCTAAACACATGTCAAATGATCTCGAAAAACTTCGAGAAATATCAGATGAAGACCTGACCCTAATATTAGGACATCGTTCACCTGGAAGTGATTACCCAAGCACCCATCCACCACTGGAAGAAATGGGAGAACCAGAGTGTTCAATCAGGGAAATCGTAGAACCAACAGAAGGTGCAAAAGCTGGAGACCGTATAAGGTATGCTCAGTGGGTAGATTCAATGTACAATGCACCTGCTACACCATACTTCAGAACCTACCATTCAGCAATTAATTTCAGAGCGGTAGACCCAGGTACACTTTCCGGTCGTCAGCTGGTTGAAGCCCGTGAAAGAGATATGGAAAAAATAACAAAAGTACAGCTTGAAACCGAAATGACCTGTCCAGGTCTTGCAGGACTTAGAGGAGCAACTGTGCACGGGCACTCACTACGTCTCCAAGAAGATGGTGTAATGTTCGATATGCTTGACAGACGCAGACTCGAAAACGGCACCATTGTTATGGACAAAGACCAGCAGGCAAGACCGATTGATAAGAAGGTTGACCTTGGTAAACCAATGTCTGAAGATGAGGCAGCCAAAAGGACTACCATATACAGAGCAGACAATGTACCATTCAGAGAAGATGATGAAGTAGTTGAATGGGTACACAGAATATGGGAACAGAGAACTGAATATGGATTCCAGCCAAAATAAACGAGGTGATATAAATGGTGGATAAAGACAAAGAAAGAAGGTTTAAGAAAGATTTAGAAAGAAAGTTCACCCAGGAATTCGGAGATAACAAACAGAGTGGCGGTGAAATAACAGACAAAAAGACAGAGTACCAAAGAATGGGTGTTGCTCAGAGCCCCAGAAAGATGGAAATGATGAAAGCAGGTCAGGAACTATCCAAAAAGAGAGGTCTTGTAGGATACAACCCTGATCTTCATGCAGGCGGAGTTCAGCTTGGTCAGAGGGCACTGACACCATCATACCTGTCTGGTACAGACATGCTCACCGAAATGGATGACCTTCACTATGTCAACAACGCCGCAATGCAGCAGATGTGGGACGACATTAGAAGAAACTGTATTGTAGGTATGGACAGTGCTCACGAAACACTGGAAAAAAGACTCGGTATTGAAGTAACACCTGAAACTATCAACCACTACCTCGAAGTCTTAAACCATGCAATTCCTGGAGGTGCAGTCGTTCAGGAACATATGGTTGAAACCCATCCAGGGCTCACCGAAGATTGTTATGTAAAACTATTCACCGGTGACGACGACCTTGCTGATGAAATTGATGACCAGTTCCTTATTGACATAGATAAAGAATTCCCAGAAGACCAGGCACAGCAACTCAAAGAATCCATCGGTAAGACTACCTGGCAGGTTGCACACATACCAACAGTTGTAAGCAGGACAACAGACGGTGGTCAGACACGTAGATGGATGGCAATGCAGCTTGGTATGTCTTTCATTAATGCATACCACATGTGTGCAGGTGAAGCAGCAGTAGCTGACCTTTCATACGCTGCAAAACACGCATCTGTTATCAACATGGGAGAAATGCTCCCGGCAAGAAGGGCCCGTGCTGAAAATGAACCAGGTGGTATTCCATTCGGACACATGGCTGATATCATCCAGACCAGTCGTGCATATCCAGATGACCCGGCAAAGACAGCACTGGAAGTTGTCGGTGCAGGATGTATGCTCTATGACCAGATCTGGCTTGGATCATACATGTCTGGTGGTGTAGGTTTCACCCAGTATGCAACAGCAGCATACACCAACAACATTCTGGATGACAACCTCTACTACGATATTGAATACATAAACGACAAATACAACAATGCTGCAAAACCGGGAGCTGACAACAAAGCACCAGCAACCATGGATGTTGTTAAGGATATCGCAACAGAATCCACTCTCTATGGACTTGAGAACTACGACAGATATCCAACTGCACTTGAAGACCACTTCGGTGGTTCACAGAGAGCAACAGTACTCTCAGCAGCAGCAGGTTCAGCAACTTCCATTGCAACCGGTAACTCCAATGCAGGTCTTTCCGCATGGTATCTTAGCATGTACCTGCATAAAGAGGCACACGGACGTCTCGGATTCTTTGGATACGACCTCCAGGATCAGTGTGGAGCAGCAAACGTATTCTCCTACCAGTCCGACGAAGGTCTGCCACTTGAACTCCGTGGTCCAAACTATCCAAACTACGCAATGAACGTAGGACATCAGGGAGGATATGCAGCAATCACATCCGGTGCACATGCAGGACGTGGTGACGCATTTGCAACAAACCCACTGATTAAGATTGCATTTGCTGATGACCTTCTCCCATTCGACTTCAAAGAACCAAGAAGAGAATTCGGTAGAGGTGCACTCAGAGAGTTCAAACCTGCTGGTGAAAGGTCACTAATCATACCGGCAGAATAAACAAAAACTTTAAGGTAGACGTTTTAAAACGTCTATCTCTTTCTTTTTTACCTCAAAAATAAAAATGGCTGATTAACAGACAAATGGGGACAGAGCTTTCTTATTATTCTTCAACAACTTTTATATTTGCCCCGATTTTTCGCATATCTTCAAAGAAATTTGGATATGATATAAATACTGACTCAGCTGTGTCAACAGTAGTATCACCTGCAATCAATCCTGCAATAGTTAATGCCATGACAATTCTATGGTCGTGCCAACCATAAACATTGGCTTTTTTTAGGTTGCCTCCATTAACTGTAAGTCTATCTTTTTCTTCTTTGACTTTAATGCCCATTTTTTGGAGTTCATTTGCCATAGCATGTATCCTATCAGTTTCTTTGTAGCGGACATGTTCTGCATTTCTTATAACCGTGGTTCCTTTGGCAACAGCACCAAGAACAGCAATTGTTGGAAACAGGTCAGGAGATGCCCCTAGGTCAACAGTTATTCCATTCAGGTAGCCTCCATTCACAGTAACATCACCTTTATCTTTGTCCCAGTGAATGTTTGCTCCCATTTGTTTCAGTATATCGATAATTTTCACATCACCCTGTTTGGATGGGAACAGGTTTTTAACTGTAACCTTGGAACCTGTCATAGCAGTTGCTGCCAGTAGATACGATGCGGATGAAAAATCGCCCGGAACAGTGTACTCCTTGAGGTCATAGCTTTGTTTTGCAGGAATTATAAATTTGGTATTGTGGTTTTTGTCAACAAAAATCTCGCATCCAGCTTTTTCTATAATTTCAGTGGTTATGTCAACATATGGTTTTGATTTTAGTTCTCCTTTTATTGAAAGTGTAGTACTATTGTTTGTAAGAGGACAGGCGATTAAAAGAGCAGATACAAACTGGGAACTAATAGAACCGTCAATTTTTGTGATAGCGCCTTTGAGTCCACCTTTGACGACAAGAGGTGCACGTCCGTTATTCCTTGTTGAGAATACATCTACACCAAGATTTTGCAACACTTCAAGCAATGGGCTATTAGGTCTTGTACGTACTGAACGGTCACCTGTTAAAACAGTAACACCATTTGTAAGACTGGCTAATGCTGTCATGAAACGAAGTGTTGTACCAGAATTTTCAACATCAATCACATCCTCAGGAACATGCGGTGCACCATCAATACCATTAATCTCCAGTTTATTGTTCTTTTTTTCGATATTGGCACCAAACATTTCACATGCTCTTATAGTTGCTTCTGTATCAGCAGAAAGTAGAGGTCTATGGATTGTTGATTGATATGACATTGACCCGATAGTTATTGCTCTATGAGTGTAACTTTTGGATGGAGGTGCATACAGTTCACCATGCAATTTTGAATTATCGACTCCTACTTTCATTAATAAACCCCTTTTATGATATCTTCTATTTTATCCCAGTCATGCTCATATATATGCGCAGAAACACTTATAGTGGTTATTTTTCCGGTGGACACTCCGGATTTCTCGGCTACATATCTGAGTAAACCTGATAATCCGTAAAGGTTTGCTGGATATGCCCCTGCAAAATCATGGCTTCGAAATAATGTAGTTAAATGTAGTTTACTATTCCGGATTTTAAAATCATCTATTATCATACAGGGAACTTCATCCACTTCAGTATCTATAGGAGGCACCCATGTCACAGCAGTTGCTCTTCTTGTGGACGAACTTTCTGTCAATTTGTCAATAACATAGGAAATCTGGTCAATTTGATCATTCCAGTTTCTAAGACGCTGTCCATAGGTATATTCAAAATTCTGGGAATTATCTCCGCTAATAAGCTGTTTTGAATATTCATCCAGACGTTCTCTATTCCAGGAAAAATCTTCTGGGATTTGTTTGGTATACGGGTCATCAATAGTTATCATCAGATTCATATATTCCAAAATCTGACTTTTTCTTTCATCAGTTATCACACTGCCCTGATTCCAGATAGTATTAATACCCCTGTACCATGCATCACTTATTGTGCGAGCCTTTATGACCCTCCCTATAGATGTATCTACAGTCATTGTTGTCTCCTCGAATCCAGCCAGACTATGAACCATTCTTCTGTCTTTATATAAAAAACTCTCACCTTTTTTCAGTATTTCTGTCATAGATAATTATTTAATCTTAACTTTTTATATATCCAGAAAGGATAGAAAACAGTTGTATGTATAATCATCGCAGATATAATCGATTATAATATAATAGGCGACAATATGCAAATCTTTGAGATAGAACTGGATTCAGAAGATTTTCTGGCCTCATTAAAAGATCCCGGTACAGTATATCTGCACAGTCTTCCGTTATCTCGACTTGTAGACAGAATATTGGCAGCATCTACGTTTCAGAAACAAGGCGAAAAAAATGGATATTCAGGACTAGGGTGGTAATAAATTTGAAAGCCGCTTTTTTAATTTTAAAAACAGATAAAAAATCATCTGGACTTATTTAACCAGATGAGTAACAATGTATTAATACATTGATTTAAGACGCTTGATTCTTTCCTCTGTAACTGGGTGGGTTCTGAACAGACTGGCTAAAGTTTTACCTTTAAGCGGGTTGACAATAAACATATGTGCAGTGTTCTCAGAAGCTTTTACTTCATCTTTTCTTGGTTTATAGCTTGCAGCACCCTGTTCCAATTTTGATAATGCATTTGCAAGTGCCCATGGTTTATGGGTGATTTTTGCACCTTCGGCATCTGCTGCAAATTCACGGGAACGGGATATTGCCAGTTGGATTATAGTGGCTGCAATTGGAGCAAGGATAGCAAGTGCAAGATAGCCTATAATATTGTTACCACCTTCATCATCTCTGCCAAAACCTCCGAATATCGCAGCCCACTGAGCCATATAAGCAAGCATTGTAATGGCACCGGCAATAGTGGCTGCTATAGTACTTACAAGTGTATCACGGTGTTTTACATGTGCCATTTCATGGGCAAATACGCCTTCAAGTTCTTCAGGTGTCAACAGGTTCATTATACCGGTAGTTGCAGCAACTGCTGAATTTTCCGGATTTCTCCCGGTTGCAAATGCGTTGGGCATGGAAGTTTCTACAACGTATACTTTTGGCATCGGAAGATTAGCTTTTGTTGCAAGATTTTTAACGATACTGTACAGTTGAGGATATTCGGATTCGTTTACTTCCTTTGCACGGTACATTTTAAGAACAATTTTGTCGCTGTACCAGTAACTCGCAAAATTCATTATAACGGCTATTAGAAATGCAAATATGAGGCCACCACGTCCACCGATTGCTCCTCCAATTACTATAAGGAGTCCGGTTAGGGATGCCAGTAGCAGTGTGGTTTTAAATGTTTCTTTTCTCATGTTTACCCCATAGGTTTTAAGTTTACATGTTAATATTTTTTTGATTAAAATTTATTATTGAAAAGTTGTGTCTGTGTCAAGTAGTAAACACTTTCAATATGTTAAACTAGCGTATTCTTATTAAAAGTTGTGCTACATGATGTTATTCATTTAAGTTAATTAGAATTAAAAATACTGGTTTAACTCTAATATAAATTGCTTTTTCAAATATATATACCTTATGTACAATAAGTTTATTGTTTTGTAAAAAATAAGAGTTTAGATTTTTTTTACTACCGGCGTTTTTGGAAGGTTGTTTTTCGCTGTAGTTTTCGTTATTATTAATATCCTTGTCCATGTCGGGACTGGTTTTCTTAATTGTGTTTTCAGTGGTGTTTTTGCTTTTTGCAAAATCAGGTATGTTCTTTTTAATCATATCGGCTTTTTCAGGATTTTTATCCTGCAGGTTTTCAAGAGCTTTTTTCTGCCCTCTTACAGATACATTCATGGCATGTTTTATGGCGCCTTTTGCAGGTTCGGGTACTTTGTCATGTACATTTTTTAAGACGGTTAGGTGTTTTGAAGTAGCGTTTGCAACTTTTTCTTCAAGTGCTGTTACATTCATATTTTCAGTATTTGCTTTTTTTATCAATTCCTGTGTATTATTCATTTCATTTGCATATTCTCTAACTCGTTCATTTACCAGTTTTTCTTTACTGGCATTTCCTTTTATTGAATTGATTCTGTTATTTGCAAATTCAAAATCTTATTTTTGCAGCTTTTACAGGATTGGTATCGCCCATTGATTTCAAAGATTTTTCTCTATCTCTTGAAGACGCTTTCAGTGAATCGTTTATTGCTTCCTGTGCAGGTTTTGGCAAATCATTTCTTACCCTTTCAAGTATTAGTTGATGTTTGGTTGTTGTATTTGCAATTATCCCCTGAATATCTCCTCTCTGAGCTGAATCGGAAATAGAGTTTCCAGTTTTGATAGTATTTTCTATCTGTTTTTCATATTCATTTGACATTTCCTCGGAAAGCTGGTGGTTCCCTTTCTCAGCCATTGCTTTTGCTTCTGCAAGCCTTTCTTCAGCAATGCTCAATCCATATCAGGATTTTTCTTCATTCCCTGAGTTAAATACACCCTGTATTGATTCCATTGCTTTATCCAATCCATATAATGGACTGTCAGGTGTTATACCCGGGTCGGGTAATTTTTCTTCCTGTGCAGTTGCACCTATGCTGAACATTATAATCATTATGCTGGTAGCAACCAGTGCTTTTACATATGTTCCTTTCATCGATATCATCTTCAAGGTTTTTAAATTCCTTCAAATGTTATGTTTTCGTCAATGTCCATGCTTTCTATCAATCTGTCAGGTTCTTTTGTTTCATTTTCCAGTGATTCTATTTCTGTATCTGTCAGGTTGGCATTGTTTTTGGCAAGTATTGAACTTGTATTGTCAGTAGTTGTTTGTTGATTTCGCTGTCTGGAGATGAATCTGAATTGATGCATCCTGAAAGCATAATGCTTGGAATGAGCAATATTAATACAATGAGATGGTATGTCCTGCTCATGTTTATTCATCCCTCATTGTTGTACTTACACTGGTGTTGTTACTGGTGGTATTTTCGATGTCCTCGTCCAAATCAGCTTCTAATTTTTTTGAACTGTTGTCGATGTCAAAATCACCTTCTGAAAAAACAATACTTCCCACGCCATCAGCATTAAGTTCGATATTTTCGCCGTTGACCATCACGTTAAGGCTTGAGCCTGATACGTTTATATTACCGCTCAAACCATGATATACCAAAGCTCGGTTGTCTTCCAGACCTTCAGGCTTATTTTCGTTCCTGTTAACTTTAGAATAATTACCGGTAATGTTTACTTTTGCATCACCTGAAAAGTCTTTAATTACCATTTTTGCATCTGTAGTAGATATATTGATGTCAAGACTTCCTGATAAAACCGCAGTACCATTACCTGAAGCATTAATATCTTCTTTATCATCAAGTTTTATGGAATCGTTTCTGTAATCCTTTATTTGTTTAAAAATTTCTTTTAATATGTTATTTCCTTCTTTAAGCTCGCGGATTGCTTTTTGAAGCTTTAATTTTGCTTCTTTTATGCTTTTTTTATTAGTTGTTTTACTGTATATCTTTCCAGCATCATTCTGATATTCTTTTATATTACTGATTTTTTCTTTATATCCATTAAGCAGTTCTTCTACATCGCTAACGTTTTTACCTTCTGATTCCAGTTGTTTAATTTCTTTTTCAATCCGTAATGATATGGATTTTGATTTTTCAAGGTGTTCGTTAATACGCTCATTGACTGTTTTTATTGCTATAGAATTTGAATTTGTCTGAGCATCTCTCCATATTTCACGAGTCTCATCGGATGTTTCTGAAATTCTTTCTCTGGTTTCTGCGGATTTTAGTTCAGTTCTTTTTTGTTTTAACTCGTTTATATACTCGTTTAAATCTTCAAGACTTTTATTTGTAAAATTTGCATCTGATGAATTAATATTGGTCTTTTTATTTTCAAGATGTTTTATCATATAAGCCAGAGTGCTGTTTAGGTAGTTTTTAGTGGCATTTATCACTTTTTTAGAATTTGGATTCAATTTATTACCGGAAACTTTTTTGTTTATAGCATGAAAGTTAGATTTTGCTTTTGCATAATTGTTTCTTGCATTTTCAAGCTGTTTTTTCTTTTCTTCAACCCTTTCCTGCTTTCTTTCAATTTTTTCTTCACTTTCTTCTAATTTCTCTTCCTGCTTTTCTTTTTCACTTTCATTTAGTGATTTGTTCTTTGTTATTTCTGGTCTTTTGTCATCTGTATCTCTTACTCTATCTTCTGAAGCGGATACAGTTACTGGTATAGTACTTATAATTAGTAGTATAACTGTTAAGCATGAAAGGATTTTCTTTGTATTCAATTTCATCTTTTACACCTCCATTATTACAATACAACCACTGATTTTTTGAAAATTTAAATATACTTTAGTCTATGAAATATATAGGTCAGTTTAAATCTTAATCAAAGTTTTATAAACACTTCATTCCCTTTAAAAAACTTTATGAACCTTTGGATAAGTTTATGATAAAATATATATGAAAAAATGTTAAACATAATGATGTGTGCCTTAAAAATATATTTAAACTAATATCCTGCATAATATTGGTACTGCTTTTAATCATCCCAGTTAATGCAGAAACAACTGCAACTGTGTATGGTGAAATTTACAACTGGAAAACGTTTGAACCCGTTGAAAATGCAATTGTTACTGTAAACTCTACTCCAAAGCAGTCGATTGTGGCAGAGTATGGAGTATATACATTTAGTTTATCTCCTGGTGATTATCAAATAACAGCAAAATCCTATCAAAACGGCACAATTGCTTATAGGACACAGGAAAATATAACCATTAAAAGTGGAGGCAATTATTCTCTGGATTTGTTGCTCACACCGGTATATGATACAAATCTTCTTAATGATACTGAATCATCACAGATTTCAGAAAGTTTTGAAAATGATTCAAAGCTTATTGATGGTAAAGAAGATGATAACCATCTGATAATATATCTGGTACCTGTAATTGTTTTTTCACTAGCTGCTTTATTTTTTATAGTCTTTAAAAGATTTTATAGTGGACAAAATGATACTGTAAATGAACTACAACCATTTGCAGATTTTCAAGATCCAGAACAATTATTAATGGATGAGGACTCATTGCCTGATGATTTACAAAAAGTATTTGATGTTGTAAAAAAAAGTGGAGGTCGAATTACTCAAAAAGACCTCCGGAATAGATTGAAATACTCAGAAGCAAAAATAAGTCTTATGATATCTGATCTTGAAGAAAGGGGATATGTTGAAAAATTTAAAAAGGGTCGTGGTAATGTAGTACGAATTGTTGATGAATTGAATGATAACAATGAATGAAAAGCGAAAAAATATTAGTTATGAAATTATCTTTATCATAGTTAAAACCAAGAGGGTATAAATGAGAGTTTCAATGGATATTGAATTACAGGATAGACCTGGTCAATTGCTCCAGGCACTACAGCCCATATCGGATTTAAAGGGGAATCTCATATCTGTGGTTCATCATCATGAAAAAGAAAAAAATCGCCGCAGTAAGATTCCTGTACAATGTGTAATTGATATCGACCCAGAAAAACTTGATGAACTAAAATCACAACTTAAAGATCGAGGAATAGGTGTAGCAAAAGTTGGAGAACAGCGTTTTGTTGAGCGTGGTGCAGTAGTTCTGATAGGGCATATTGTACATAATGACATTCAAGATACCATAGATACAGTAGACAGAACAGGTTATGCTGAAGTAGTGGATTTGACATTATCCATGCCCAAAATAGACCAGACATCTTCGGCTTTTTTAAAAATTGATGCAGTAGGTAAAGAAGAATTGAATGATTCAATTTCCCTGCTGAAAGAGGTCGCTAAAGAAAAAGACCTGCTTGTAGTAGAGCCTATTGAAACTTAATTTACATAAAGGTTAGTGATGCAATGAAAACGATACGTGCATCTATCAGCGGATTTGGAGCAGTCGGACAGGGAGTAGCAGAAGTATTGTTGAAAAAGCAAGATTACCTAAAAAACGTCGGTCTTGATATCAAAGTTATAGCAATTTCTGATTCCAAGGGTTCTGAAATTAATACTGATGGTATTGATTTATCTTCTGCTTTAGCTCGCAAACTTGAAAAGGGTACAGTTGCACTGGAAGACAAGTCCAGTCTTGAAATTATAGAATCAGTTGACCATGACCTTGTAATTGAGACTACTTCTACAGATATTAATACAGGTGGTATTGGTCTTAAAAATATGTTGTCAGCTTTCAACAGTGGCAAAGATGTTGTAACATCAAACAAAGGACCACTGGCATTGAAATACAATGAGCTAATGGAAGCGTCCAGAAATTCAGGTTCAAATTTCAGATTCGAGGCAACTGTTGGAGGTGCGATGCCAATAATCAATCTTATAAAAGATGTACTTGCAGGTAATGATGTAATCAGTGTAGAAGGCATCTTGAATGGAACCTGTAACTATATTCTGACCCGTATGATGGAGGAAAATGCACCTTATGAACAGATGCTTGCAGAATCCCAGGAACTCGGGATTGCGGAAACCGACCCCAGTTATGATGTGGATGGTATAGATTCTGCATGCAAACTGGTAATACTGGCAAACTCGGTATTTGGTATGTGTTTCTCTTATAAAGACGTAGATGTCACGGGCATCACAAAGATAACACCAGAATCCCTTTTACTTGCACAGAACAACGGTTATGTAATCAAACTTATCGGTGAAGTAAAGGACGACCTGATAAGAGTAGCTCCAAGACTGGTGCCTGAAGACAGTCCACTGGCAGTAGGAGGCACTTTGAATGTAGCATCCATCCAGACCGACCTTTCTGGTACGGTTACTGTAACAGGCAGAGGAGCAGGTTCTATCGAGACAGCCAGTGCGGTTTTAAGTGATATAGTTTCCATTTATAGGGATTAAATATTAATCAGCCATAAATTTATATCACCAAATCCATAAAAAATTTAGTATTAATATGACAAGTTTTAAAAAATTCGCAGATGCCTGCAAGAATATAGAAAAAATCACCAGTTCCCTTGAGATGACAGACCAGGTAGCAGATTTACTGGCTAAAGTGGATACGGATGAGTTACCTGTGGTGACACATTTTATAATGGGTCAGATATTTCCTTCGTGGAGTTCTCAGGAACTTGGTATCGGTGAAAGTCTTCTCTATACAGCACTTTCCAAAGCATCTGGTTTATCAGTTGATGATATTGAAAACATTGTCCGTGATACAGGTGATATAGGAGAAACCGCATTAAGGGCACTGTCAAAATTGTCCAGTAACCAGGTTACTTTTTCGTCCTTTGTTGAAGAACCGATACCTCAGCTTACAATACTTGAGGTGTCAGATCGGCTCAAACGTATAGCCAATGTATCTGGTAAAGGTTCACAGAACCAGAAAGTAAAAAACCTTCAATATCTATTCAATGCATCTTCTCCTGAAGAAGCAAGGTATCTTTCAAGACTCGCAGTCGAAGAGTTAAGGATAGGAGTTGGAGAGGGTATAGTTCGTGATGCAATGTCGAAGGCTTTCAATGTCCCAGTAGAAAAACTGGAACGCAGTTTTATGCTGACAAATGATCTGGGTGCAGTGGCAGTAGCTGCTCATCAGGGAGGTGAAGAGGAAGTTTCAAAACTTGATATACAGGTAAACCGTCCTGTTAGGATGATGCTTGCACAGGTCACGCCAAGCATTGAAACTGCGTTTAATGAGATGGGTAATGCAGCAATCGAGTGGAAATTCGATGGAGCAAGAGTACAGATACACAAGGACAAGGACGAGGTAAATATCTTCTCAAGGAAACTTGAAAACGTTACCAATTCTCTTCCTGATATTGTTGAATCTGTCAAGAACCAGTTGAATGCTGATACTGCAATTATTGATGGTGAAGCTGTGGCAATAGACGAAGATGGACGTCCACGTGCTTTTCAGGATATTTTGAGGCGTTTTAGAAGAAAATATGACGTGTTGTCTACATCCAAAGAAATTCCTATTATTTTGAATATGTTTGACCTGATTTATCTTGATGGTGAAAGTTATATCGATCTTCCGCTTAAATATAGAAGAGAGACACTTGGAAACATTGTTGAAAATACTAAATCAATTAAAGTGGATAAACAAGTCCTAACCAGTGATGTTGAAGAGGCTAACAGGGTATACAATAATGCACTATCAGCAGGTCATGAAGGTATCATGATTAAGAACCCTGAATCGCCGTATTCACCCGGTAAGCGTGGGAAAAACTGGCTAAAGAAAAAACCCATGATGGAGACACTTGACCTTGTTGTTATAGGAGGAGAATGGGGATATGGAAGAAGAGCCAACCTTATCGGTTCATATGCTATCGCTTGCTATGACAGGGATAGGGGTCAATATTTGCCTATTGGGAAAGTGGCAACAGGTATTACCGATGAAAAACTGGAAGAACTTACCAGTCTTTTCTCAGATTTGATAGTTAGTGAAAAAGGGCGAAAAATAGAGTTTAAACCTGAAATAGTTTTTGAAATAGGATTTGAAGAAATCCAGAAAAGCACCAATTACGAATCAGGTTATGCACTCCGATTTCCAAGACTTGTAAATGTTAGGGATGATAAATCACCTGAAGAGTCAGACACAATAGAACGTATAGAAAATATATACCTGAAACAAAGAAGCAGGAACCATAATAAATCTTCCTGAATTATTTTCTATTTGGTTTTTCATTTTATATCTATTGTTTAAAATCAAACCAGTAAATCCTCTATTCCGTAATTCTTGGCTATTTGTATAGCTTTTTCTTGTTCATCCAATCCAAGTTTTCGGTTAATCTCTGGATATTCACAAGACTTGTAAAAGGGAGTATACTGGAACATAAGATTGAATCTAACATGTGTTATGTTTTCAACTGTCCATTCAATTACGGGTTTTGTACAGCATTCAAGATGTCCGGGTAATACAAGATGTCGGATTATTATATCAGAATGTTGATACGCTTCTTTAAAGTTTCTTTTAACAACTTCAGTGTAATTGTTTATGTTTGAATATTTCTTTGCACATCTATTATTACCGTATCGAAAATCTGCAAGAAACACATCTATAATACCTTCCAGCAATTCACTGGCTTCTTCAGAATGATACATGTTGGAGTTCCATATAACAGGAAGATTTTCTGATATGTTGTTGATGGTTTTTAAAACAGTATGAAGATGAGGTGTAGGAGTTACAAAATTTACATTCTTTGAACCTTCTCTGTGTCTTGCATCGATGATTTTTGCAAGGTGGAGGGGTTTGATTCTAATTCCACTCTCGGGTCTGGTTGAGATATCCCAGTTCTGACAGTATACACAGGAAAACACACATCCTGTAAAAAAGATAGTATGAGAGGGCACAATTTCTGGCTCTTCTCCCCGATGTAAAAATTCGGATGCACATCTTGAGACAGAACCAATTCGGCAGTATCCAAGTTCTTTGTTTTTACGGTTTACTCTGCATCTCCATCCGCAATAGGTACATTTTTCAATAATCCTGTCTGCAATTTCGGATTTTAGGTCCATAAGTGATGGATGAACCGATGGACGATCTGTAAAATTTTGGATGTCCTGTATTGTTCTGTTATACAGTTGCCAGTAATTATCCATCGCCTTTGAATGTATGGCCCATAAATTATCAATGGATGTATCAGAATCAAATTCAACTGGAACTTTTTGTGCTATCCTGAAACCTGCTGGAAAATTGTTACTTTCTACTTTGAAGTAATGATTCAAAAATTTCGGAATTTCCATATTGTAATTTATCCGATGACATTCATATCAGTAATTCTTATTGATGGAGTTACTAACCCACCAACACTGCGGATATCATATCCTGCACCAGTAATGTTTTTCAACAAATCAAAAACGTTGCCTGATATCATAAGTGAACTTATGGGTTTATCAAGTTCTCCATTTTTGATTGTAAACGCGTTTCTGGCTTCAACTGAAAAGTCACCTGAAATCGAATTGGCAGTATGTGCCCCGATTACGGTGTTAATATATACACCTTCATCAGTTTCAGAAATCACATCACTTTGTGGATAATCTATAATAAAATTCCTTAGGCCTATACTGGGTGTACCTGTATAGGATTGCCTTATGGCATTACCAGTACTTTCTACATTATCTTTACCTGCACGGTAACTATCATAGAGATATGATTTAAATACACCTTTGTCAATAACTGTGTTTTTCTGGGATGGCATACCTTCATCATCTGTCAGAGCGGTCTCAATACCTCCATCAAGGGTGCCATCATCAACAATAGAAAAGTCAGGTGTAGCGATTTCTTCATTTATTTTTCCTTTAAGGCTTGAACGACCTTTATGTACATTATCGGCATCGATTGCAGATGCTAAAGTATTTTCCAGAATATCTGCAAATGCGAACGGGTGCAAGATTACATCTGTTTTGTGAGGTTCGATATTGATACCATTTCGAGATTTTTGAGCAAGCTCTGCTGCATTTTTACCTATTTCATAAAAGTCTAAATCAAGGTTTCGTGATATTTTGAAATCATATGCAGTGGCTTTATCATCGGTTGTTGTAATAACATCTATAAATCCTGATACCCCGGTTCCTTCCTCTTCGGTTTCAATGCCGTTGCTGTTCATTATCAGTCTTTTATCGTGAAAACGTGAAAAAGATCCTGAAGTAGCCATAACATCAGATGTTGATGTGACACCTTCAATCATCTGAGTTGTCAGGTCAATACAGTCTTCAAGTTCCAGTTGCACCAGTTTATCATCGAAGGTGTTACGGATTGTGGGGTATTGTGTGTTTGACGGCAATGAAACCCATTCAGGGTCTTTTTCTCTTACTCTTGCAGATGAAATAGCTATATTAACGGTATCTTCAAGACGATTATACAAATTTGTACTTGCAAATCCAACAGCACCATTTATTATAGCGCGAATACCGATACCTTTTGTATAATTCTCATTTGAACTATCTACTATATTTTTACGAACATCTGCAGATGTTGAATGATTGTCCAGAACGTAGACTTCAGATTCTTCGGCACCCTTATCTTCTGCAAGTTTAAGAGCTTTATTTGCCATTTCATACATTTGGTTGTTTATGTTAGGCTCCTCCTACCAGTGCATTTGAAACTAATATATGAGGTGAACCATCACTTACCGGCATCAATTGTCCTTTCTTCCCGCATCTTCCAGAATTCATTTCGAGGTCGTTTCCAACCATTGTAACGTTTTTCAGTATTTCAAGAGTATTACCAGAAAGTGAAACATCACGAAGTAAAGAACTTATTTCACCATTTTCAATAAGGTATCCTTTTTCAGCGTTGAACTGGAATATACCTTCACCGGGGTTGACCTGTCCGCCCCGGGACCCGATAAGATATATGCCGTCGCCTATCTCTTCAAGCATTTCTTCAAATTTCGATTCACCGTTGTCGATATAGGTATTACTCATCCTGACAACCGGTTCTGAATATCCCTGTGCTCTACTATTCCCGGGTGTTCCCCCGAGTTTTGCGGCGGTTTCTCTGGAGTGAAGATAGGAATTGAGTACACCATCTTTTATAATTTCTGTTTTTGAAGATTGGACTCCTTCAGCATCAAAGGGGTAATATCCGTATTTATGAAGTGTCGGGTCATCTATAACATCGACGAGTGAGGATGCAATTTGTTCACCAATACGGTTTTCAAAGACAGAATTACCTTCAAGTACAAGGTCTGCCTCTGAAGCATGACCTACCGCTTCATGAACAAATACACCTGCCAGTTCAGGATTTAGTATGACTGGCATATTACCGCCTTTTGGTTTTTTTGCACTGAGAAGGTCAACAGCAGTTTGCCCTGCTGATTCACCAAGCGCCAATGCATCATTTTCATCGAATAATTCAAACCCACTAACATCAAATCTGCTCTCTCTTCCAACCTGATACTCTCCGTTTCCAGATGCAACAGCACTGACGGCAAAACCAGTTCTTGTCAGTTCATGTTCACAATCCAGACCTTCAGAATTGGTATACTCGTATTTAACAATGGATTCGGTATATATTGCAGTAGTATTACTGACACCTTCTATATTTGCACTTTCATCAATATCTTTAAGGAATTGTACTTTTTCTTCAATGGGTATATCCCTTGGGTTTTTTTTGACATTTGGTGTGTTTTTAACCACCGGCTCTGGTGAAGACTTTAGGTTAATTTTTTCTTTCGGGGTTTTATTGTTCATTGTCTTTGCAAGTTTTGCAGCAGAATCAATGGTTTTATCAAGATCAAAATTTCCGTCGACGGATGTTAAACCCCAAGAACCGCCACAGAGGGCTCTTACACCTGCACCTCTTGAGAAATCAACAGAAATGTCTTCAACTTTACCGTTATCAAGGAAAATTGAAGTGGTAGTTCCTTCTACCACTCTTGCATCATAAAAATCCACATCAAGCATTTTTACTTCCTGTCCCGGATTTTTTCATATTCTCAATAGATGCTGGAACTACTTCAGGCATGTCAAAGTTCCATTTTACATTGCTTACCTTTTTGAGTTTGTCAACGATGTTTTTCTTTTCATTTCCTACCAGACTGTGTTCAATAACTTCAGTAATTGTTGATACAGGGATTATTTCTACCTGATCCTTATACTGGTCTTCGATAAGAACATCAGCTTCATTGGCTTTTGGAATTATGATTTTTTGTATTCCTGCCTGAGCAGCAGCTTCAATCTTGTAGGTAACACCTCCGACAGGCAGTACATCTCCCCTTACTGAGAGTGAACCTGTCATTGCAACTGTCTGATTAACAGGTATCTGTTCGATTGCAGATATTACAGCGGTTGCCACTGAAATAGATGCACTGTCACCTTCAACACCTTCGTAAGTACCCACAAATTGGATGTGTATATCTCTGTTTGCAATATCTTTTCCGGTGATGTTTTTGATAACTGCGGATACGTTCTGTACAGCTTCTTTGGCGATATCCTTGAGCATGCCGGTGGCTATGACACGTCCTTCTGAATTCGAGAGCGAAGGTGTAACTTCTGCAATGATAGGAAGTACGACTCCTGAGTCACCTCCCATGACAGCAAGTCCGTTGACTCTTCCGACTTGTTCGCCCTCTTTGGAAAACAGCTGGTACTGTTTCTTTTGTTCAAGGTAATTATCTGCTACCTGTTGTTCAATGGAACGAGCCATTCTTTTGGCAGATATTACATGTTCTTCAGTTGCGTATTCAGAACCTTCGGCTTTTGCAATATCTCCTGCCACTCTAATAAGACCGCCAAGATCTCTGAGTTTTAGAGTAAGGTGTCCTTTTCGACCTGCTCTCCTTCTGGATTCTCGAATGATTTCATCTACAGCAGATTTATTGAAGTGCGGAATATGTCCATCACGCTTGACTTCTTGTGCTACAAACCTCACAAGGTCTTTTCTGTTCTCAGGTGTATCCTCCATTGTGTCACGCATGTAGAGTTCATATCCATATCCTTTTAAACGTGACCTTAGTGCAGGATGCATATTTTCAACAGCATCGAGGTTACCTGCAGCAACCATTATGAAATCACATGGTACAGGGTCGGATTTTACAAGTGCTCCTGAACTGCGTTCGGATTGACCGGTAATCGGATATTCTTTCTCCTGTAATGCAGTAAGCATATTCTGCTGAGTTTCGATATTTAGTGTATTGATTTCATCAATGAACAATACTCCTTTGTGGGATTTATGAATATCTCCACTTTCAACCCTATCGTGAGCGGGTGTTTCCATTCCTCCTGACTGGAAGGGGTCGTGCCTTACATCTCCAAGGAGTGCACCTGCATGTGTTCCTGTTGCATCAATGTATGGAGCATGTTCCTTTTCATAGTTTGAAATTATAAGTTTTGGAACCATTAGGTCGTCTTTTGGCATGAACTGACGAGTCAAAACCAGAATCAAGATAGCAGCAATGATACCCCACAGTAGTTGTCCTACATAGAAGGAATACATGACAATACCAAAGATAAGAAGCAACATCAGCATATTGCGTGACTGGCTTCTTTTACGGGCTTCCATTTTATGAGCCTGTACAATTTCTCTTCCTTTCCCTGCAGGTACTTCCCGTACTTTAGGATTATTTGGGTCTTCGGTGTTGGGATATACCATTACGTCTTTTAATTCTTCTTTTGGCAGAAGTTCAGCCATTGCTTTTGCAAGCAATGATTTACCAGTACCGGGACTACCAATCATCATGACATGGCGTCGCTGTTCAGCAGCTTTTTTCACCACCTCTACAGCATGGTTCTGCCCGATAACCTGGTCTATTAATTGTTCTGGTACATTAACGGATTCAGTTGTATCAAAATCAGCATCATAAACTTCGGCATTTTCGTTGGCAGTATTTTCATTCTCGTTATCCATGGTTAACTCACATAGTTGATAATGTTAAATTATGATTGACTGATTAACTTTATACCTGCTACGTTTATATTATTTATGCACAGGTTTATGTAATCTTTGTCTTTTACTTTTTATCTTAAAAAGGAAATTATTCTTACCTTATATTGAATCTATAAAACTGGTTTTTAGGTAATTATTTATACTATATACTATACATAATATTGATAAAGCTTTTGGTAACTGGTTTAATAGATAGTATTGAAAAAAAGATATTAAACTGTAATACATTCAATAAGATGGTTATGAAATCTATAATACTGGCAATATTTATAATTCTTCTGTCATGTGCAACTTTTGGATATCCAGCATTTGCCCAGCCCGTTGACAATAAACATCAGTATATTGACATAGAACAGATGGTAATTGAATTTGATGATAATGATGCACAAGCCAGAATAAACTATGAACTGGATTTATTTGCACAGATGTATGTTTTTGTCCTGGGTAGCCGCAACCTTGAACCTACATTTGATGATATGTTCAGTGAATTTGAAGATTTTAGGATTGTTGAAATCGGAAAAAATCACGCAAGTTTGATGTTGAGCAATGTTTCAAGACAAAGTAGTGAATATTATCTCCATGATTCCCGTAATCTTGGTACCAATGTTGACAGGTTAATTATTATCTATCCAGAAGGTACAAGTAAAATCCTTGAAAAAACAAACAGCACTCCGAATACTTTCTATACCGGAAAATAAATCTATTAAAAACGTAAAATTATAATAGAATGAATAACTCCCAAAGCTTGGAATATCTTTTTAAATAAAACAATATATTGGTTTTTTCAATGGGAAACTATAACTTAAAATGTTTACAGTGCGGACGAAGTTATCTTGGAGATTATAGACTAAAATGTGATGATGACGATTCTTTTGTTCAGGCTGAATACCAATCAAAGGAACTGGATTTAAAAAATGCACCTGGAATTGGGAAATATAACGAATGGTTGCCAGTACAGGATCTGTTAATGACAGAAGCTGCACCAATAACCTACAAAAGTGAAGAACTGGCAAATGAATTAGAATTATCCAATCTGTACATTAGTTTTAGTGGGTACTGGCCTGAACGCAATGCACTGATAAAAACATGCAGTTTCAAAGAACTGGAAGCACACCCAACAATACAACGTTTGATTGAATCAGACCATTCATCACTTGTACTTGCATCAGCGGGCAATACGGGTCGTGCTTTTGCACATGTATCGGCTTTGAATGGTGTCGATGTCTATATAGTAGTACCACCAAACGGTATGTCACGGATGTGGATTCCGGAAGAACCATCTGATTCTATTCATTTGATAAAAATGGATGAAGGAAATGATTACACTGATGCAATCCATCTGGCAGACAGGATAGCCAAAGTTCCGGGAATAATGCCAGAGGGGGGAGCAAGAAATATAGCCAGACGTGATGGCATGGGTACTGTCATGCTGGATGCAGCAGTAACTATCAAACAGATTCCTGACCATTATTTCCAGGCAATAGGAAGTGGAACAGGGGCAATAGCGGCATGGGAGGCAGCGCTTCGCCTGCGTGAAGATGGTCGGTTTGGTGACCACATTTCAAAACTCCATCTAAGCCAGAATCTTCCGTTTGCACCAATGGTTAATGCATGGAATGCATGTCAGCGTAAAATTATACCGGAAATCGATATGCCGGAACCCAAAAAAAGTATCAGTGACATTTTTGCTGATGTACTTTCAAACAGGGCACCTCCATATTCTGTAAAGGGAGGAGTGTTTGATGCACTTGAAGATACTGATGGTCTGATGTATGGAATTACCAATAATGAAGCAAAAGAAGCAAAAGCACTGTTTGAGTCTCTTGAAGGTATAGATATACTTCCGCCGTCAGCAGTTGCAGTGGCGTCGCTTATTAAATCAATAGACGCTGAAAATGTGGATAAGGATGATGTAATACTTCTTAATATAGCAGGTGGTGGTGTTGAACGGCTAAAAGAGGATTATACACTTTCAAATATTGAGCCTGTAGCCAGTGCAAAGAATCCGGAAATACCGCTGGAGGATGTTCTTGATAAATAAAAGGTGGTATGTTTGTCTACATCAAACAAATCCGATGACCCAGAAAATATTGTTATCCAGATGATGCTGGATAATGGAATCGATTATCTGGCTACTCTGCCATGTGATCGAATAAAAAATTTATTGCCGCTTGTATCCAAAAATTTTGTAGAAATTCCACTTACAAGAGAAGAGAACGGAGTAGGCATTTGTGCCGGACTGTACATGGCGGGCGCAAAACCCATGATGGCAATCCAGAGTAGTGGTCTTGGGAATATGATTAATGCACTGGAATCACTCAATATTGCCTGTGACATACCACTCCCTGTGCTTTCCAGTTGGAGAGGTGTTTATAAAGAAGGTATCGAAGCCCAAAAACCGCTTGGCAAATCATTACCTTCAATTCTGGAAGGGGCAGGAATCGAATATACTATTATAGATGAGACTGAAAAATTATATTTGGTTGACCGGGCTATTTCTGATTCATTTAAAAACCGCCGCCCACATATAATTCTGATGTCACCCAGAGTATGGGAACCCTCTACATGCTTGGCATGGACTGAACAGGATTCGGAAAACCTTAAAGAACGTTCCTATGAAATGACTTTTAAAACCAATATATCTAATCCCGAAATGATACGATATGATGCTATTTCCGCTATTTCACCATTGCTTGATGATGAAGCACTGGTAGCTAATATCGGAGTGCCCTGCAAAGAGCTGTATTCTGTTAATGACAGAGACCTCAATTATTATATGCTTGGTTCACTGGGTCTTGCATCATCAATAGGTATGGGCATTGCGTTAAAATCGGAAAGAGATGTGGTAGTTCTTGATGGGGATGGGAGCATCCTCATGAATCCAAATGCATTAATTGAAATAGCTCGTGCGAAACCATCAAACCTAATAGTTGTAGCTCTTGATAACGGAACTTATGGTTCTACCGGTTCACAGGAAACTTTAACTGCAAAATTCCTTGACCTTGAACTGTTTGCACGTGCATCAGGGTTTACTAATACTATCAAAGTACATACAAAAGATGAGCTTGAGGGTGCATTTTTAAAAGCCAAAAATTCAGGTGAACTGGCGTTTATACATGTGATTTTGAAATCTGGAAATGTATCATGCGAAAATGTACCACTAAGTCCAGTAGAAGTTACTGATAGGTTTATAGAAGCGTTAAAATAAAAAATTATAAGTTTATAAATTCAACTGGTTCTGAAATTTTGAATTTTCCAGATATGATTTTTGTTTTAAGCTCATCTGCAGCTTTTAATGCACGCAACCGGTCTGACTGGCGGACAACAACAGGAACTTTTTTTTCAGTTTCAGCAGTGCAGTAATCGATATTGCCAAGTGTAGCATTGAAAGCATTTCCTGCACAGTTTGTGGTACACAGTCCACAATTAAAACACAATTTTGGATTGTGAACTGCTGATTCGCCTCTTTTATGAGTTACTGCACCCGTAGGACAGGTTCGTTCAACTTCACAGACCTTACAATCAATGCATTCACTTGGTTGATAGGTGACCTCATCATCAACATTGCTCCATACATCTGCATAATTCGTTTTGCATAATGGTAGACGTCCGCTAACATCAACAACTTTAAGTTCAATATCGCTGTTGATTTTTATTATATTGTCCAGAATATTCTGATTTATAACAGGTATAGGTACAGCCCATGTATTTATTATTTCAGGACCTGCAGATGTAACAAATCCTCCCATATATTCAGGAACCATCTCATGCATATCTGAAAAGCCGCTAAGATTTGGTTTTCCTGGACTACTGCGGGTACCAAGCCCGGAAACGTATCCATAATTCCCATTTATCATAACCCTTGTTCCAATTCCTATAGTCTGCAAATCTGGATCGTTTTCTATTGGGTTTAGTTCCCCACAACCACAGAAAGTAGCTTCACTTAATTTTCCTCCAAATTCAGCGGCGTGGAATATGGATGGGACTGACTCGTTTACAGGATTGACAAAAGCTAGATAATTCCTAAATGCATGCCTGGTTCCGAACAATTTGGCGTGCTGCATATCTTTTATGTTGGTATGGGTGCTGAACCAGTGACCATCAATTGTTTCAATTTCTACATTTATAGGTTTACCTTCTACAATTTCTCTGAAAAGATGTCCTCCTCCGTAATCAGGGTTGGTTTTACTGTGGGCAGTTCCATGTACAATCAAATCCAGCACACCCAGCCTTTCATTGGGACACGGACCTACCTGTGCAGGTACATTATTCAACCAAACGCGTGATGCTTTGATGAATGAATTCGGTTCAGCAACTTTAAATGAAAAAACGGCGTATGTTCCGCTCATTATACCTCTGGTTGCGGTGGTGACAACATCAACATCTTCAAAATTGATGTTTTCACCTGAGCGGACACGATTACATATTTCATCAGCAGTTAATACAACGGCTTTTCCATCATCGATTTTTCTCTGTATTTCCTGGTAAGTTTTTTCTTTTTCTGACATATTTTTCAACCGGATATATTATTATGTGTTGTGAGTTTTATATAATATCAATTATGGTTTCACACTTGTGAAGCAAGTATTAAAGTGTTTGGTTGTTAACGAATGACTTAAATTTTGGATTGTTTCATCATGGTTACAAATATATAATAATAAAATATTTTGATATTTTTAATT
>NZ_JAHENT010000023.1 GCF_018609725.1 Methanohalobium sp.
AGATTATCCTTTTCTACATCTTCAGTTTCCTCACCTATCTCGATTGTTGCAGTCCCCTCAAGTACATAGAAAAACACATCAACAGGTGTGATATGTTTCCTTAGACTTTCTCCTGGTTTTAATTCTATATGAACTGCCTGACCATGGTCCTTATCATATAATTTTCTTGCATCCACACCATGTGGATTTTTCTGTACTGGTTGTGACTCTACATCTGTTATCTGCATTATATTACCTCTATTATATGTATGAATTATAAAATAAAAAAAAGATATGAAATTTAGAGCAGTTTTTCCATATCTTCTTCCACAGTAGTGTTAGGTGCGATATTGAATTTATCCACCAGTACATTGAGTACATTTGGTGACACAAAGGCTGGCAGACTTGGGCCGAGTGTTATATTCTTTACACCAAGACTCAGGAGTGAAAGCAGTACAAGTACAGCCTTTTGCTCATACCATGCTATATTATAGGAAACAGGCAGTTCATTGATGTCATCAAGTTCAAAGGCTTCTGCCAGTTTCTGGGCGATAACCACGAGTGAATAGGAATCATTACACTGACCTGCATCCAGTATCCTTGGAATTCCACCTATTTCTCCAAGGTCGAGTTTGTTGTAGCGGTACTTGGCACATCCGGCTGTCAATATAACAGTGTCTTCAGGAAGCTGTTTCGCAAAATCGGTGTAGTATTCTCTTTCTTTTTTGCGGCCGTCACAACCAGCCATTACCACAAACCTTGAAATCTGACCGTTTTTAACTGCATCTACGATTTTATCAGCAACAGACAAAGCGGCATTGTGTGCAAACCCACCCATGATTTTGCCTTCTTCAAGCTGTTGTGGTGGGTTAGAGTTTTTAGCCTGTTCTATCACCTGTGAGAAATCCTTGTTTCCGTTCTCATCGGCTTTGATATGTGTTGCTCCATCGTAACCTACTATACTTGTGGTATACAGTCTGTTGATGTATGAATCCTTAGGCGGTACGATACAGTTTGTGGTCATAAGTATGGGGCCATTGAATTTCTCAAACTCTTCTTTCTGTTTCCACCATGAACCACCATAATTGCCAACAAAATGGTCGTATTTTTTTAGCTCAGGGTAAGTATTTGCAGGGAGCATCTCACCGTGGGTATAGACATCTACTCCTGTTCCTTCGGTCTGTTTAAGGAGCTGTTCCATGTCCTTCATATCATGACCGCTTATCAGTATTCCCGGATTATGCCTTACTCCAAGATTGATTTCAGTTGGTTCTGGATTTCCATAGTTGCTGGTGTGTGCCTCATCAAGTATGGACATTGTTTTTACACCCATACTTCCACACTCAAGCACCAGATTGGTCAAATCATCTGCAGAAAGGTTATCGTCCACTGTTGCCAGCAGTCCTCTTTCCATAAATTTGAATATATCATCATCACTGTAACCAAGTACATGAGCATGATGGGCATAGGCTGCCATACCTTTTATACCATAGGTCAGCAGTTCTCTTAATGATCTAACATCTTCATCCTTTGTAGCCAGAACACCGATATTCTCATCATTATCGATGTTTGCAGAGGATACTGTTGCAATATCAGGCAAACTGCTTTCATCGATAGTGTTTTTATGAAGAAGTTTGCTCTTAATCTGGTCTGTCAAGGAGATATCTCGACCTTCAACAGGGTCTATGTTGTTTTGAACAAGCTTATCCTTTACCTGGTCGCGTATATTGAACGCGTTATTTATCATATCTCTAAAATCATCAGCACTGAAATTTACATTGGTCACTGTCGCAAACAGTGCATCCAGCATAAACCTGTCAGTTTTTTCATCGTTGAGCCCATGTTCTCTTGCTTTGGTATTGTAGAAAGCAATACCTTTAAGCACATACATTAATTCATCCTGAAGATTTGCCACTTCGTTGGATTTACCACAGACTCCTTTTTTCGTACATCCTTCGCCTTTTGCTGTTTCTTCACATTGATAACAAAACATTATATTGTACCTCCATTTTTGGTATCTTTATGATATTTAGTATAATATGGATACCTATTTATATAACCGGCAGTTTCTATATTGATACTATGAAAGACTGCACATTATACAAGACAGTAGACATTATCGGAAAAAGATGGTCTCTTTGCATATTGCTGGAACTGTATAAAGGACAAAACAGTGAGAAACAGTTCAATGAACTCAAAAATATGCTGCAAAATATAACTCCAAAAACGCTTACTACCCGTTTAAAAGAACTTGAACAATATGGACTTGTCAACAAAAAAGTAGATGGTTCCACAGTTCCCATTAAATGTAAATATTCACTTACCGATAGCGGTGAGGATTTTATTGAGGTTATACAGCAAATCAAGAAATGGGGTCTGAAATGGAAATTTGAAAATAAAGAATGTGAAAGGTCAAAATGTAAATTCTGTGGATTGGAAAACATTGAATGAATTTATTCATATCCCAGTAATTTACACGCCTGGCATAAACTTCCGGTACACAAATCACCACATACCCTACACTCGTTAAGTTTGTTTTCCTCTGGAGGATATTCTTTTGCAAGTATGGGTACCAATTTCTGGAATCCACTTAATAATGAATGTTTGGTTCCGGGATGTTTTGACTCAAATTCATTCAGCATATCCCTTACTTCCCCCCTTATTGCTTCATGAGCATAGGGACACTCACTAAAATCCATAGGAAGTTCATTGACAATCGCGTAGAGTGCTACTTCTTTTTCAGGTATACTACGCAGAGGTTTTATACGCAGGGTAAGTCCTTCTATTTTCTTGGGTGGGTCAAGGCGTACCAGACGGGATACATCACCTTTTAAATGGTTTAATAGAATAGTCTGAGCTTCATCATCAAGATTATGACCTATTGCAAGTCTGGTTGCACCTTTTTCCTTTGCTGTTTTGTTTAAAAGTTTTTTCCTGAGTACTCCACAATAACTGCATGCTCCGTATGAACGTTGTTTTTGTGTGAGCTCATCAAGTGTCATTCCGTATTCATCGGCAAACGAACGAATAACGTGTTTTATACCCAGATTATCAGTAAGTTCTTTTGATTTTTGTATTGTATCTAAACGGTAATCAAATATCCCTTCATCGATGGTGATAGCTACAAGGTTTATATCAGGTCTATCTCCAAATATTTTGTTTATTATATAAAGTAAAACTGTACTGTCCTTGCCACCGCTTAAAGCTATTGCTATTGTTTCATTTCTGTTTATGTTGTAATGTTTTCTAATGGTTAGCTTGATTTTTCTTTCCACATCTTCTACAAAGTGTTTTTTGCAAAGATGCATTCCAGAATATTTTTGATAGATTATTGATTCGTTATCACATTTTGTACATTGTATACCCATAGATGTCATTCTACCTGAAAGAGATTTCATATAAATAAATTCTCATCAAACATATTATCTATGCTTTTTAACTGATAAAATTGAAAAATAAAATTTTTATCACACATCAAATAATTTACCTGTAAATATTGTATTAAGTATATTCATTTTGACATATAAAGGGTTAGGATGTTTCCACCAGCTGATTTATCGGTTACAATGCTATTGTTGTCTATACTGGTAGGTTACATTCTTGGAGTAATTTTAGGGTTAATCCCCGGAATACATAACAACAATTTTGCGATGATCCTTGTATCTTTATTCTCTGTAATGGCTGATTATGGCATAAATACTCTATCAAAAATAGATTATTACAAGTTTTGGATTACAGTCATACTTGAGCTTGCTGTACTTGTTATCCTGTTTACAGGACTATATGGGTTGTTGATATTTATAATAGCCACACCCATAGGAATGATGGCTTCTTTTATGACGTTGAGAAAATCAAACGCAATGGGTGTCATTTTACTGCCTGGCATATTATATCTTTCATAAAACACCAAACAGATTAATCATTAATTATATCATCTGAGTTTGTATTGTCAATCACCTTCTTACCTCTTGATGTCGGAACGATTGACAATTCAGCATCTTCAAACTCCTGTTCTAACGGATCATAATCCGAAATCCTATCCATTGTCACTGAGATGGCGGCTACTTCAGAATGAGGCTGATTTCCTACAGCCACATTCAAGTCAGCCATGTCATAAACTTCAGGCGGTACTTTTTCTGCACCCACTACAATCATGATTTTATGCCAATTTTTTATATCGCTTTCAACATCAGAAAGATTCAAGCCGTACATGGACAGGTGACATACTTTTCCACCGTTGTTTTTCCATGATTGTATTTCTTTCTTCCAGTCAACATTGTTTTTTACATAAAAATTACCGCCCCACCTTCTAGCTACAGATTCGATATTATCTGCTATAGCCCTGTCATCAGATGCGAGCAACAAACCATCTGCTCCAAATGCTCGGGCCGTTAAACCTACATGTGTAGTAATTCTTTTATCTCTTTCAGGACGGTGACCCAGACGCAATACAACTATTTGTTTTCCTGTCATAGAAATCAATCACAATAATAACTTAATTACAGCTCCTTATAACTCGGAACCCTTTCAAGAAGCATTCCCTCTATCATAATAGGAGAATTCATCTGAGCGCTTTTTACTGCATTTTTAAGTTTATATTCTTTCTCCGCATGGATTGTCAGCACTGCCTGGTCTTTTTTCACTGATTCCCCTCGTTTTTTATGTATTAAAACACCTGCTCCTTTATCATTTGGTGCTCCAGCAAGTCTTGCAATTTCAATAAGGCGTTTATTATTAAATTCTATAAGATAACCATCTGTAGGTGCTGTTAATTTATGGGTATATTCCCCGGCATTTATGTCATCTGAGGTCACATTTGAATCTCCACCTTGTATGTCTATAATCTCTTTCATTTTGTTCAAAGCGTAACCATTTTTGAGGGTATTTTCTGCTACTTTTCTGCCCTGTCCTTTGATAGCTACACCACCCATCTCAAGAAGCATGCCTGCAATAGAGGTACTTTTTTCTATCAAACTGTTTGGACCTTCCATAGATTCTAAAACTTTAAGTGCTTCTCTAACTTCAAGTGCCGGTCCAACAGTTCTACCTACCGGAGAAGAACCATAAGTAAGTGCACATTCAACATTCATCCCCAAACGTTCACCAAGATTTATCAGGTCTCTTGCAAGCTTTCTCCCTTCTTGAACATTTTTTATTTTAGTACCTTCTCCGGTTGGTATATCAATTACAACCTGATCTGCACCTACTGAACCCTTTTTAGCCATAATAGACGCCAGAAGTTGGCAATGAGGATCGATAGAAAGCGGATATTCAATGCGTATAAGTTTGTCATCTGCCGGAGCTATATTCGTAGCTCCACCCCAAGCCAGAACTCCTCCTATTTTTTCAGTCATTGACCGTACTTCTGATGCATTGAATTCTACAGGTGCCAGAACTTCCATCAAATCTGATGTTCCACCTGCTCCAGTAATAGCTCTTGAACTTGTTTTAGGAATCATTAAACCGTTAGCTGCTACGATAGGAACTACAAGAAGAGATATTTTGTTACCCGGAACCCCACCAATGGAGTGTTTATCCATTACTGGATGAGTATCAAATTCTATTTTTTCGCCTGTATCTATCATGGCTCTTGTTAACCATTCAGTTTCATCATCGCTCATATCGTTGATGTAGGAAGCAGTCATAAATGCAGATAATTCTATATCACTAAGGCTTTCATCCACTATACCATTAACAAGCAGGTAGATTTCCTCTTTGGTCAATTTTTGTTTATTCATCACCTTCTTGATTACCTGTGCTGATTTAGGGATGGAAGCGGGTGAAATATCAACAGTTTCCGTCCATTCTCTTTGTAATTTTTCCTGAACTTCATGATATAACCCCACCATACCCGGAGATATCATATCTTCGGTAAAATCCACAATTGCTGTAAGACTGTCATGGTCTCTTACTCTTACTCTATCTCCTTCATTTACACCAAGTTCTTTTGCATCTACTGTATTAAGAACTACTTTATATTTCCCGACTTTGATATTAAGGGGCTGTACTTTAAGCTGCATTGTTACTTCCTGTTACTGATTAATTTGATGATAGATTATATCCGATAATTTTTAAAGATACGAACTAATGAAGCCCATCCATATTTATAAATGTTGAAACTGAAATAATCATTATTTTGCTAATTATTTTTTTGTTCTTTCTCTTTGCAAACTTGAACATCGATTGGTTATACTATAGATTTAATCTTTTTCAGCATCATGAAAGTTAAAAGAGTTAACTTTTATCAAACGCTATATATAGGGCTTTTATAATCAATATAAATATAAAATAATCCAATAACGGGGAGATATCATATACGAATGGAAATTAAAAGATACTATTGTTGATAATGGAATGTATGCCAGATGCGGCACATGTGCAGTGGTTTGTCCCAACGACCTTCTGGAAAAGCCTGCCCGAATGATGCAAGAGAAATTGAAAAAGAAGGTTACATGGCTCTTGTAGGTAGTAAATCCGGAAGTGAAATTGTAGAGGCAACAAATATGGGCATGATGGATGAAGGTGAACTTGTGGATTTTGTTAATGGAGTGATGAAAGTTTATGAAAAAATATGCTGATAAACCACAGAGAGAAAAACTGTCCGCAGTGATGGAAGAAGTAGGCAAAGGCAGGTTTTTAAGTGAGGTTAAAGACTTTAAAAAAGAAATGGATAGTGTTTAACTATCCCTTTATTGTTTTCTACTTCTTTTCAGATACATCAAAAGTACTGCCCCAAGCAAACCGGCGGTGATTATCGGACTTGCTGTAGGCACTTCTTTGGAAACACCTTCATAGTGACTCAAATCTTCATCTGAAACTGTTTCGTCCTCATAATCACCTGTAACACTACCTACATTTTCGTACTGACCTTCTGTTGCAGTACCAGTATATTCATAGACCCAAGTTTCTGTCTGATTGAGGTAGCCATCCCCATTTACATCACCACTCTGATAAACCGGAGTTACACCTGTTACACTGTCTGTGACCTGTACGTTTTCAAGCGGTACATTACCAGTATTGTTTACAGTGTAAGTCCATGTGACCTGATTCCCGGTTTCTATTTCGGGTCCCGTCGGTGTATCGGCATCATCTCCATTAGTTGATTTCTCGATGTCTATGGATGGATTCGATGGAATGATTCCGAAGTAGTGGCTCGGGTCTTCATCTACTACTGTGATGTCACCGTATTCTCCAGTCACGTTACCAAGATTGGCATACTGACCTTCTTCTGCTGTTCCGGTATCGGTCACTGTGGTACTCTCTCCTACTGCAAGATCTCCTATTGCAGAGGTAAAGGTTGTCTGGTTGTCACTTACCTCTACACTGCTGAGATTCACGTTA
>NZ_JAHENT010000024.1 GCF_018609725.1 Methanohalobium sp.
AATTAGTATTTTTTTGTTTTTTATGTCCACGCCAGCATCTGCAATTGCACGTCTGGCTCCAACTCCATCGGTGTTATAACCAATCATCTCATTTTCATTCCTGAAATCGATTGTATTAACTGCACCGATTCTGGAAGCTAACGGGTCGGTATTAACAAATTTAATCGCTTCCTGTTTCAAGGGTACAGTAATATTTACTCCACCAAAACCCATAGCACTGGCTCCATTAAGAGCGTATTCAAGCGATTTTTTGTCAACTCTGAACGCATGATATATACTATCCGTTCCAAGTTCTGAAAATGCAGCATTATGCATATCTGGGGATAGAGAATGTTCCACCGGGTCACCAAAAACACCAAAAACAGTTTTCATAAAACCAGCTCCATGAATTCTTTTAGTTTATCAACTCTCAGTTGTCCGGGGGCAACAGCACTTGTAACAGAACCATAAGTTAGAACAGAACCATAACAAGGAGATATTATCCTTGAATGTTTTCCAATTTCACCCATGGCAATGGTAGATATGGGTTTTGTTGAGTCAGAGGTGACCTGTAATAGGTTTAAAACATCCTGTAATGATTTCGGCATAACTGCCAGTTTAGCAATATCTGCACCACTGTTATGGCAGTTGTCAAGTATTGTTCTCATCTCTTTAACAGAAGGAGTGGATGTAAAACAATGAGATGAAACAATAACATTCACATCGGTATTTGCGGCACTTTTTATTATCCAGTCTTTTTCGGGTGCTGACAGTTCAATATCCACAGCATCTACAGAAGGGATGATGTCCAGAAGAAGTTTAATCCTGTCCTTTTCTGTACCCTGCCAATCACCTCCTTCTTGTCCAGACCTTAAAGTTGCGATAAAAGGCAAATTTACTTTGTTCCTAACTTTTTCTATGATGTTCCATGCGTCTTCAGGTGTTTGAATACCCAGCAAATCAAACCTGAGTTCCAGTATATCAGATCCAAGTTGATTTGCAGCTATTGATGAATTCACAGGGTCATCGCTTATAGATGCAACAACACCTGTTTTATTTTGCAGATTTATTTCTCCTATAGATTCCCCCATTCATTAGACCCCATCTACAGTATTATTTTTCAATGATAGTTTCGTTTACTTTGGTACCAAAATGTCTTGCACCTTTTTCAAGATGTACAAGTACTTCATCACCTTTTTTCAGGTCAGAAACTGAAACCGGGTTTTTATCACTGTCCACAAGTTTTATGGTTTCAGCATTTTGCAGAATTGTTCTTAGAACCGCACCGTCTGCTTCAGCTTCTACAAGCATCAGGGGTCTTCTTTCTATTTTTACTCTGCCAACAATACCTGTTTTTTGTTTTCCGTCAGCATCTACAATAGTAACTTCATCGCCCGATTCAAGTTCTGATAGATATCTGGTTTTTTCACCTACCTGTACATAGGCATGAACTGCACCGGCATTAACCCTGAATGGACGTGAAGCAACATAGGGACTCTCTTCAGATTCTGAATGAACAAGGAAAAGACCTTTTGCTTGTGAACCAACAAGCATCCCTTCTCCTCTCTGCATCAGGTTACATGTGTCCACACATACTCTATCGCCCATACCAACCGGTTCTATTCGGGTTATTACTGCGGGTGTAAGTTCGGTCTTTGAAATTTCTGATTTTTCAGCAATTCCTATAGTTTCTTTGATTGTGTTCGGATCATCCGAATCAAGAAGTACCCCGTCAGAACCGTGTTCAAGAGTTTCCAGAGCAATATTTGCTTCTTCAGAAGTTTTCACTCCTGATATTATCTGAACCTCTTTATCCTGAAGTTTTGCAATCAGATTTTCAAGCGGTATTACCTGCCAGTCTATTCCGATGGTGATAACATAGTCGCAGATTTCACCCAGTTCCACTGCAAAATTTTCGTAATCTTTGTTTTTGATTACCACATAACCTGCAACTTTTTTACCTTTCTCTTTAAGCTGGTTTATGGTTGTTATGTCCCATGAACCTGAAAAATCAGATGGTAGTGGTTTTGTACCGTCTCCTTCTCCTCCTTTTCCGACAACCACTATATCAGCATCTGATGTTGAATCACCAAACGCTGCAACATTAATATTACCCAGTTTCCTGACCTTGTCAACATCTTCAGAATTGACAAGCACACAATCTGCACCGGATTCAAGTCCGTTGATAACCTTGTTTTTACGGTTTTCCCAGTTGCCTTTATCCGCTTTTATCCAGATGGATTTGTTTTTATCGCTCATGATTGGCCTATGGATTTAAACTGATTTTATATTTTCGAAATCATTTGAGCATTTCCAGTGCTTCATCTACTGATTTGTTTTTATGCACTATCTCAGTTATGGCTCTTGTCATATTGACAGGGTCATCATGCTGGAATGTATTTCTCCCTATAGCAACACCTCTTGCACCGGCTTCCATGGAACCGCGTATCATTTCCAGGAACTCACGGTCGGTTTCAGTTTTGGGTCCACCTGCGGTTATTACTGGTACTGGGCATCCTTTAACAACATCTTTGAATGATTCTGGGTCACCGGTATAGTTTGTTTTTATAACATCAGAACCGAGTTCAGCTCCTACCCTTGCAACATGAGCAACCAGTTCAGGGTCATTTGAATTCTGAATGTTTTTACCTCTTGGATACATCATGGACAAAAGTGGTATACCCCATCTATCGCACTGTTTGGCGACATGTCCCAGCTTTTTCAACTGGTCGGCTTCGGTTTCAGAACCGATGTTTACGTGTATGGACACAGCATCCGCACCCATTTTAACAGCTTCTTCTACAGTGCATGTAAGAACTTTATCATTAGGGTCAGGTCCAAGTGATGTGGAAGCACTCATATGTACTATAAGTCCTACGTCAAGTCCATATCCTCTATGTCCGTGGGTAACCATTCCTTTTTGCATCAGGACTGCATTTGCACCGCCTTCTGCAACTTTGTTTATCGAGTCACTGATATTTGATAGTCCTTTTATGGGTCCAACGGTTATACCATGATCCATTGGTATAATGACCATGTTTCTGCTCTCTCTGTCCATTATCCTTTCAATTCGTATATTTTTGCCAATTTCAGTCATTTCTAATCCCTGTTCTCCATTTATTTTATCATGTCAATTAAATTTACTAACTCTTTCCATGATACTATGTCACACTATAACACGGTTTTAATATTTAAAATTTTTCTGTAGTTTCAAATGAAAATAACCAGCATAAAATTAATAAATCACCATTACCTCTGGAACAAATATCATGGAAGAATTAAAGATTCTTGTTGTAAATAACCACGGACAATTCTGCCATCTTATCCATCGAACAGTTAGAGACCTTGATATGGATACAAAAATTGTATCAAATACCCTCTCAGTGGATGACATCCTTGAAGAAGAGCCACAAGGTCTGATTTTAAGTGGAGGACCCACAATGGATAGAATTGGCAACTGTAGAGAATATGTGGAAAATATTGATGTGCCTATTCTTGGAATATGTCTCGGGCATCAGCTTATAGCAAAGACATTCGGTGGTGAGTACGGTACTGGAAATCATGGTGGTTATGCATCCATAGATGTGGAAATAATCGAAGAGAACGATATTTTAAAGGGATTTGGTTCCAGTATCTCCACATGGGCATCTCATGCAGATGAGGTAACCCGGATGCCTGACAATTTCCTTAAACTTGCACGCTCACAATACTGTGAAACCGAAGCCATGAAACATCCAGAAAGACCTATATATGGAGTACAGTGGCACCCAGAAGTAGCACATACAGAAAAAGGAGAAGAACTGTTCCTGAATTTCCTTGAAACCTGTGATAATTACTAAATATTAAAAATATCAAACCAAGCCTGGAATACTAATTACTGCATTCCAAACTTTTTCATCATCTTTTTCATATTAAATTTCCCTGCACCGCGGAAATTTTTCATGGCGTTTTGCATTGTTTTGTGATATTTCAGAAGCTCCCTTACATCATCGGGTTTGCTTCCAGAACCTCTTGATATTCTTTTGATACGGGAACTTCCGATGAGTTTAGGGTCGTCCATTTCGTCTTCTGTCATTGAATCCATTATGATTCTGTAGCGTGATAACTTTTCACTGGTGACTTGGAATTGTTCTTCGGATATGTTTTGCCCCATTCCGCCGGGCATCATCTGCATAACCTGTTTAAGGGGTCCCATTTTGTTTACAGCTTCAAGCTGTTTGTACATATCTTTTAGTGTAAACCGGCCCTGCATCATCGATTCAACATCAAGTTCATCTTCACTCAATGACTCTTCAGCTTTTTCTATAAGGCTTCGAATGTCACCCATTCCAAGCAAACGGGATATAAAACGGTCGGGTTCAAATTTTTCAAGGTCACCACTCGTCTCGCCAACACCTATGAATGCAATAGATGAATTCGTTTCAGATACTGCAGAGAGAGCTCCTCCACCTTTTGCAGTACCATCAAGTTTTGTAATGACAACACCTGATATGCCTATTGATTCATTAAAGGCTCTTGCCTGTTCACTTGCCTGCTGTCCTATAGCAGCATCAAGAACCAGCAATTTTTTATCCGGTTTTGCGATGGAATTTATTTGTTCCATCTCTTCAATAAGGTCCTGTTCGAGAGAGTGACGGCCGGCTGTATCTATAATCAGTACATCGTATTTTCCAAGTTTATCCATCCCTCTCTCTACAATACCGAGTGAATCTTCATTCCCTTCTTCACCATAAAAAGGGATGCTGTTTTTATCACATAACGATTTTAACTGGTGATATGCACCGGGTCTGAATGTATCAGCACAGATCACGGCGGGTTTTAGTCCTTTTTTCTGGAAGTATCTTGAAAGTTTTGAGGTTGTGGTGGTTTTACCACTACCTTGCAAACCTATCATCATTATGGTTTGGGGTTCAAGGTTTATTTCAGTACCTTCTCCTATGATGTTTATAAGTTCCTGATAAACAATTCTGATGACATGTTCTCTGGGGTTCATCCCGGAGGGCACTTCTTCCTTGAGGGCACGCTCTTTAATCTGTTTTGACATATTCATAACAAGTTGTACGTTAACATCAGCCTGCAGTAAAGCCCTCTGAATATCTTTTACTACATCATTTACGCTTTTTTCATCAATACGCCCTGTATTCACCAGTTTTTTAAGGGCGTCCTGCAAGGAACTTCCAAGTTTGTCCATCACCATTTAAAAATCGTCCCCATGAAGTTTCTTTATTATTACATTAAAACCTGTACAGTTTTATTAATCTTTTGAAAAAACCAATATAAAAAAAGTAATTGAGTAGCGGGGGATGGATTCGAACCACCGATCTACGGGTTATGAGCCCGTCGGGATCTCCTGGCTACCCCACCCCGCTATATTTTGTTTGTGAGTGAAGTAAGCAGACCATCCCAATGGTTTCTTTATTTATAAAACTTACGTCTGCATAGGTCATTAGCGTACTATACAGGACTATTATTAATGGTTAAATATGTTAATATTCATTTAAGTAGCAAAATCAAATAAATAAATATAAAATATGTTGGTGAAAATATAAAATCAGTATTGTTAACAGGCCTAAAAATCATCTAAATATAATTATCAAATATAAAGGAGATTTTTATTTGGAATCAAATGATAAATTCAAATGCGTTATAACAAACTGGGAATATATCTACAATCTTTGCAGGGACGTATCCACCGAGATAAAAAAATCAGATTTTCATCCCGATATAATAATTGCTCTTGCTCGTGGAGGATGGTTCGCAGGGCGCGTATTATGTGATTTTCTCGGACTTGATGACCTTACAAGCCTAAAAGTGGAGCATTATACCGGTACTGCAGCTATATCCGGTGAAGGAGCCCAGATTAAATATCCTATATCTTCAGATGCAGTAGAGGATAAAGATGTTTTAATTGTAGATGATATCATTGATACCGGCGAGAGTATGAAATATGCAAAGGAACATGTCCTTGAACAGAATCCCAAAGAAGTAAAAACCGCCACACTACAATATCTGTACACATCCCAAGTGGAGCCAGATTATTGGAGTGAATACATTGATGAATGGGCATGGATAGTGTTCCCCTGGAACTTTATGGAAGATATGATTAATATCATTTCAACTCTCATGAAAGACAAAAATGAACAGTTTTGGGATGTAAACACATTAAAGAGCGGTCTTTACAAATATTATTCAATCGAGCCCATTTCTTTTGAAATAGCACAGCCGGGTCGCCTAAATGAGATTATGGATGAGATGGAGCGACAGGGAAAAGTCACATCTAAGCAGTCTGATGGTAAAACAGTATGGAAACCTGTAGAATAATAATGAGGTATGCATATGGATGAAAAAGCAGACATAGCAATAATCGGCGGCAGTGGTATTTATGACCTGAGCTGGTTTGACAATGTAAGGCAGGTTGATATAGATACACCGTTTGGTAAACCATCCGATGAAATTACAATAGGTGAATATGGAGACAGAACAGTCTGTTTCCTGCCGCGTCATGATGCAGGACATCGTATATCACCCACTCAATTGAATTCCAGAGCCAATATATTTGCACTGAAAAAATTGGGAGTAAAACGTATAATATCAGCATCTGCAGTGGGGAGTTTGAAGAATGAAATATCACCACTGGACCTTGTGATACCAGACCAGATATACGATAGAACAAAATCAAGAACCAGCACATTTTTTGAGGAAGGTATTGTAGTACATGCAGGATTTGCCGACCCATTCTGCCCGGAACTGTCCGAAACAATAACCGATATAGCTCGTTCAAAGGGTTACAATGTACATGATAGTGGTACATATGTCTGTATAGAGGGACCTCAGTTTTCTACCCGGGCGGAATCCAGTGTGTATCAATCCCTTGGTTTTGATGTTATCGGTATGACTGCGTTGCCTGAAGTAAAACTTGCAAGAGAAGCTGAAATCTGTTACACAATGATTGCTACAGTAACTGATTACGATGTGTGGAAAGAACAGGACGTAGATATTGCCACAGTGGTTGAAAACACCAGAAAGAATGTGGACGCAGTAAAGGATATTGTAATCGATGCTATTGAAAAAATACCACTTGAAAGGGACTGTGTATGCAAAGATGCTCTTGAAGGCTCAATAATTACAAACCGTAACATGATACCTTATGATACAAAACGCAAACTTGAACCTCTGATTGGGAAGTATCTGGAAGAATGACCAATATTTAAATATATGTATACATCCATAATAAAAATAGGTGAATGGATGCCTCACAAATGTACCAAATGTGAACAAATTTTTGAAGATGGTAATTCGGTAATATTAAACGGATGTCCCAATTGTGGATGGAACAAGTTCCTATATGTAAGTAATGAGTCGCAAGCAGATACATCAATAGCCAACGAGGAACAACCCTCTATAGATAATAAAGCACCAGAATCTACAAATGATGAAAAATTGGTCAGAGAGGTTAATGAGGTACTGGGAACCAAAACCAGTAAATTACAAAAATCAAGTTTGATGCAGGATGATGACAGAGTGGAATCTGTTAGGATACTGGGTCCCGGTTCCTATGAATTGAACTTAAGTTCCATAATGGAACGAAAAGAAATCATTATGGCGATAAAAGAAAACGGAACCTACGCACTCCATCTTCCATCGGTGTTTGATAAAAAGAAAAAATAACTTCTTTTAAAACCTCTCTGGCACCTCTTTTCAAATTCAGTTTATTATCCATTCATGTAAACAATCTTAAAAATTTAAGTATTCCACGGAGAATCGAATGAATAACAGACCATCTGAACGATTCTGGGAACTTGATTTTTTTCGCGGAATTGGAATCATCCTGATGGTTGTATTTCATTTTCTTTATGACCTGAACTATTTTGGAGGCTATGATTTTAATCCGCATTCTGGTTTTTTACTGTTTATGGGAAGAAGTGCAGCGATAATTTTTATTTTGCTTGTTGGTATATCTCTGACAATAAGTGTATCCCGAACAAAAAAATACGCTGAAAATGTCTGGAATTTGTATCCCAAATACATCAAGAGAGGTTTGAGGATATTTGGTTGGGGTTTACTTTTAACGCTTATCACATGGATATTTATCGGTCAAGGAGTAATTGTTTTTGGAATTCTTCATTTCATAGGTATCTCAATTATTCTGGCATATCCATTTTTGCGTTTTAAATCAATGAATCTGTTGCTTGGACTTTTATTTATATTTCTGGGTTCGTATCTACAGACATTCAGTGTTGATTTTCCGTGGCTTTTGTGGCTTGGTTTTGTGCCTGAAGGATTTTATACATTTGATTATTTCCCGCTTTTCCCATGGTTTGGTGTAATTCTTATAGGCATATTTACAGGAAACCTCTTATACCCCAACTACACCCGAAAATTTAGTATTATGGACCTGTCCCGCAACTTTCCGATAAATATGTTTTGTTTGATGGGAAGATATTCTCTTTTTATATATCTCATCCATCAGCCGTTTTTGATTATTATCCTATACTTGCTCGGATTTTTGGGTACAAGTACGATAACCATTTAACTTGATTAAAAAAAGTCAGTAATCATGGTCTGACCGTCTTTTATTTTGAAAAGTTTTGATACCTCAACGCCAAGTAAACGGAATTTGCAACTTCCGTTGTTTTTTATAAACTGATTCATCAATTCTTTGCTTTCTTTTTTAATAACACTTGCTTCTGATCTATAAGATACAAATGTCTTTGACCTTGTACATGTTGTAAAGTCATCCAATCTCAATTTTAGGGTTACTGTTTTGAACAGATATTTCTTTTTAACCAGTGAATTGTGAACCTCATCACTGAGTATATCGATGATTTCTTCGGCGGTTATAGGGTCGGCGATGTCCTCATCGAAAGTATCTTCTTTACTTATAGATTTTACTTCAGTTTGCTCCTCTACTTCTCTGTTATCGATTCCCTTTGCAAGTTGATATATACGAAGACCGGATTTACCAAACTTTCCTATCAGTACCTGGACATCAAAATTTTTAAGATCCCTGATGGTTTTCATACCCAGATTATCCAGTGCTTCATTTGTCTTTTTACCAACACCTGGTATCTTGGAAACCGGAAGTGGTGATAGAAAGTTTTCGACTTCCTCAGGTTTAATAGCGGTTAAACCGTCAGGTTTGTTATAATCAGAGGCTATTTTTGCTATTGTTTTGTTAGGGGCGATGCCAATGGAGCATGTAAGTTTTTCATAATTGTAGATTTCATCTTTTATCCGTTGCGCATATCTGGAAGCCTCATCATAATTTCCAACTGTTTTTCCAATTTCAAGATATGCTTCATCAACGCTAACCTGTTCGAATTTATCAGAAAATTTTTTAATTATATTCATAACTCTGGATGATACCTGTTTATAGAGTTCCATGTTAACAGGAAGGAATACAGCATGGGGGCATAGTCTGTAGGCCTTTGATACAGGCATTGCTGAACCGATTCCGTATTTTCTTGCCTCATACGAACATGTACTTACAACTCCTCTTCCTGTGCCATTTTTCGGGTCGGAACCAACAATTACAGGAAACCCCTGAAGTTCGGGGTTTTCTCTAACTTCCACAGAAGAATAAAAACTGTCCATATCTATGTGGAATTTAATACCGTTTGATGTATCATCCATAATTTGACAATTAAAATCGTTAATTGATATTTTTTATTATTCATTCAAACAAAAATATTTAAATCCCATATAGTGTTAGTTAAAACGATATAAATCCAGAGGATAATAATTGAATGATGTACCTGCTAATAGCAATAACCGCCTATATCGTAGTAATTTTCCTCACACTGCGTGATATTCGTATATATAAAAGAACAAGGTATCAATCCTACAGGAAAGGTGCAATGAAAGGTATTGCAGCAATGTTTGCTACACTGCTTGGAGCGATATTGACACTGGCAAATCCAAGTATAGGTCTTTTACTTGTTCTTATAGGGCTTTTTATAAACCGTAAAGGAGTAAGGGAAAAGGTATTTCAGAATGCAGGTACTTTGGATAGGTTCCTGGGAAAAACCGACATCGATAATCAATGATTCGATTTATCCTAAATATCGCAGAAAACTCCCTACGAAGCTGGGAGATGAATGCAATATACACTCTCGAATTACATTTACTATAACATATAAATAAAGATAAATAAAACTGTAATCCAATCAATCTCAACAGGAGTTAATTACAAAACACATAGGAGCTTGTAGGTTCATATATAACTGGGCTCTGGAAAACAAGATCAAATCTTATGAGCAGGATGGTAAAGCTGTATCAAGATTTGAGTTGAATAAACAGATAAGAGTATTAAAAGATTACTATGAATGGTTGAAAGAGATTAACTCACAATCATTGCATGGGGCTACTCTTAATCTGGAAAACGCTTTCAACAAGTTTTTCAGAGAAAAATCTGGTTTTCCAAAGTTTAAATCCAAGAAAAACCCAGTACAGTCGTTTTCTGTGCCTCAGTATTATAAAGTCGATTTTGAAAATAATAAAATATACACACCTAAAATCGGCTGGATAAAAATCAAGTTACATAGAAGGTTTGAAGGTAATGGTAAAACCGCAACTATAAAAAGAACACCGACAGGAAAACACTATATCAGTATTTTAGTCGACGATGAAAAAGAGTTACCACAAAAACAGCAATTCGACGAAAATAATACTGTTGGAATTGATGTAGGCATCAAGGATTTCGCTGTCACATCTAACGGTGAAAAAATCGATAACCCAAGATACCTGAAAAATTCGATTGAAAATTACAGAAAACTGAAACACCAGATAGCCAAGTATCATGAGAAGATTAGCAACCAGAGAAAAGATTTCCAGCATAAGTTAAGTTCCAGGTTGATAAGCGAGAACCAAGCTGTAGCACTGGAAACTTTGAATGTTAAAGGACTGCTGAAAAATCAAAATCTTGCACAACATATAACTGATGCCTCTTGGAGTAGTTTTGTACAGAAATTGGAATATAAAGCAGAATGGTATGGTAAAAATATTATCAAGATATTGCGATTCGACCCATCAAGCAAAATCTGTCATGTATGTGGATATTATCATCAGGATTTGGAACTTAGAGACAGAGAATGGGCATGTCCTGACTGCAAAACTGAACATGATAGAGACATCAACGCATCAGTTAACATTAAAAAGTTTGGTTTAGATAGACAAAACCTAATTTCACCTTCGGGATGAGGGGTAGTGCCTGTGGAGTTGTGTTCCTTAGAACAAACTATGAAACAGGAAGCTCCTCCCAAAAGGGAGGAGTAATTCACCCAAAAGGTATAAATGCAAATAATGGTTACCAATACGGCAAGATTTGAAAAACCTGTAAAAAATTATTTTATAAACAGCAAGGAGAGATATACATGGGAAATATAAGACAGACCAACATCAAAAACATATCAGAACGTTTAATTAACGACTACCAAAATGTATTTACAAAAGAGTTTGAAAAGAATAAACACCTTGTAACAAAATACAGTACAATCAAAAGCAAGGTCATCAGAAACCGTGTGGCTGGTTATATCACCCGGCGAATGTCACTCAAAACTACTATTACTGAATAAAGGTTTAAGTAGTGATACTATGTTTGAAGGTGTCATGCCGGCTCTTATCACTCCTTTTAATGAAGATGATTCTGTTAATATACAGGGGTTCAAAGACAATATCAGTTATGTTGAAAAGGGTGGTGTGTCGGGTGTAGTTACCTGTGGGACTACAGGTGAATCTGCAACACTGTCAACATCAGAGCATAAAGAACTGATAGATATAGCAGTTGAATGTGCAAATGTACCGGTTGTTGCTGGTACTGGTTCCAATAACACAGCAGAAGCATTGGAACTTACAAGATTTGCAGAAGGTGCAGGAGCAGATGGAGCGCTTCTAATTTCTCCATATTACAACAAACCCAATAACGCTGGTCTTATAAATCATTTCAAGACAGTAGCAGAAAATGTGGATATTCCAATAATATTGTACAATGTACCTTCACGAACAGGACAGGATATGCCTCTGGAAGTTATACAACAACTTTCAAAAGTGGACAACATTGTGGCAATTAAAGACGCATGCGGTGACCTTGCTAAAATGTCGCAAATGATTGAAAATACAGCTAATGAAAATTTTACTGTAATTTCCGGAGAAGATCCGTTAACACTTCCAATTCTGTCGATAGGTGGAGAAGGGGTAATTTCAGTTACTGCCAATATCATACCTGATAAAATGGTAAAACTTGTCAATGCAGCTCGGGAAAATGATATCAAAACCGCAAGACAGGTTCATTACGAGATTGCTCCACTTATACGTGCAATGTTTACGGAAACCAATCCAATACCAGTTAAACGTGCCGCTGAACTGGTAGGACTTGCCGGTGGACACCTTCGTTTACCGCTTGCACAGCTTAATAATGATAACGAGCATATTTTAACAGATGCTCTCAAAAATATGGGGTGTCTTAAATGATAAAAGCAGCAATATCCGGTGCTTATGGACGCATGGGAAAGATGTTAATTGACAACATTGTAAATTCTGATGATTTTGAATTATCAGCTGCTTTTGATATCTTCAATATCGGGAATGATGCAGGAGAGTTATCAGGAGTAGGAACAGTTGGTGTGCCCATATCAGATCCTGAAAACATGGGTGATATACTTGCTGATACAAATACTGATGTTATGATTGATTTTACAGCTCCTGATGCCACCGTTCAGAATGTGACTGCTGCATCTGAAAATGGTGTTAATCTGGTTATTGGTACCACTGGTTTTACCGAAGAGCAGAGGTATACCATTGAGCAGTTCATCATGAAAAATAACAACTCTGCAGTCATAGCGCCTAATTATTCAGTTGGTGTAAATGTATTTTTTAAGATGATAAAAGAAATGTCCAGGTATTTATCCGATTATGATGTTGAGGTACTTGAAGCACATCACAATAATAAAAAAGATGCTCCAAGTGGAACTGCTTTAAAAGCAGCAGATGTTATAAGTGAAACACTTGGCGGCAAAAAATATGTATATGGTCGTCAGGGGCATGCACCGCGCGGTGATGAAATAGGAATACATGCTATCCGCGGTGGAGATATAGTGGGTGAACATACTGTTCTTTTTGCAGGAGAAGGTGAACGCATGGAAATTAAGCATCAGGCAGGTTCAAGACAGGCGTTTGCAGGTGGAGCAATAAAAGCCGCCCGGTGGATTACAGGGGCAAAACCTGGAATCTACACCATGGAAGATGTACTCGGTTTTTAATTTTTAAAGCAGGTTATCCGCAATGTTTTCAGATATGATTCTTTCACAGTAATCACATCTGAGGAAAACATACCTGTTTTCGTTGTTTACGGTAAAATTTGATTTGATGGGTTCATTACTGTTTGTGATACAATTAGGGTTTACACATTTAACTACACCCTCGATATGTTCTGGTATCTGGACCTGTTTTTTACTTGCTACTTTGAAATTACGTATGATATTGATGGTAGCATTTGGTGCAATTAATGCTATTTTATCAAATTCCTGTGCATTAATTTCGCGACCTTCAATTTTTATAACATCTTTTTTTCCGTGTGAACTCGGTGCATTTATGAGCACACTCATGATTCCTTCAGATGTACCGGGTTTTCCGATTATTTTGAGAACATTTAACGCCTGACCTGCAGTTATATGGTCTATAACAGTGCCGTTTTCAATAGGCTGAACTCTGATTTCATGTTTCTCATTAGAGTTTTCGATAGTCATTCTATACACCCCATTATAAGCGACAGTAACGCCATCCTGACAGGGACACCGTAAAATGATTGTTTGAAATAACATGCGTGAGATGTAAAGTCCACACCAGAATCAATTTCGTTTACTCTGGGAAGTGGATGCATGATTTTTAAATCGGGATTTGCATTCTTAAGGAGTTCAGTTGTAATCTGTAAACTGGTTGATACTCTCTGATATTCTGCAGGGTCAGGGAAGCGCTCTTTTTGGATTCTTGTAACATAGAGTACATCCACATCCTGTATCGCATCTTCCATAGAATCAGTCTGCTTTACTTCTATACCTCGGTTTTTGAGATCTCTTATTATTTCACGGGGCATTCTGAGCTCTTTTGGAGATACCAGTGTTATGTCGGCGTTGTAATGAGATAACGCATAACAGAGGGAATGGACAGTGCGTCCGTATTTAAGGTCTCCTGCAATAGCTATTTTGACACCTTCCAGTCGGCTCTCTCTCCGCATGGTGTATAAATCAAGAAATGTCTGGGTAGGGTGGTGTCCCGCACCATCACCTGCATTTATGACAGGTGTTGATGTCATTTCAGCTGCCATTTTTGCAGAACCTTCTTTAGGATGTCTCAGTATTATCCCGTCAGCGTATCCCTCTATCACACGTATTGTATCTGCGAGATTTTCGCCTTTTGTAATAGAGCTTGCATCAACAGCACCAAGGCTTAATACATCACCGTTAAGCCTTTTTATGGCGGTTTCAAAGGACATCCTTGTTCTTGTACTGGGTTCAAAAAAGAGGACTGCCAGAATTTTTCCGTTCAGAATGTCGGATTTTTCTTCATTTTTTGCGATGGGTTCAAGTTTATCTGCAGTATCAAGGATATGGTCTATCATATCCCTTGAAAAGTCTTTCATTGAGATTGTGTCAAAGTCTTTGAATCTCATCCGTTTATCCAGAACAACGACATGGAATATATTTTTTGCTGATTAAATCTGGGATGAAAATCGGTTCAATTAAAATTTAATACGTTTTTTAGTTTATACAAATTCAGTTTTTACATTCTATACATAAAATCTAATTTAGATTTTGATGCAAATCGAAATTATTTAATATATATTTTTCATTTATAAAAAAAATAAGTAATTATCCAATTTTTGGTTGGAGTATGTCAGTATTAATTATCTGCATCATTATAACATTCTTATGGTTCAGGTTTCTAATTTTTCGAAAAGGTAATTGCTTATTACCAGAAGTATAAACGTAACTACCAGTAAAATACCTATATCAGTAACTATTCCAAAATCAGAGCTACCTATCATGGTACCTCTTAATCCATCGACACCGTAGGATAGTGGATTGAGTTTTGCCATTGGGGTAACAAAATCAGGAAGGTTATTTATCGGAAAGAGTGCACCAGACAGGAAGAATATTGGTATTATCACAAGGTTGATTATCAATGGAAAAGCTTCAGGGTCATCCAGTTTAGCACCCATTGATATTCCAAGCAGTGAAAATAAAAATGAGATTAAAAACATAAACAGTATTATCAATGGTATAAATAACAGACTATCTAATCTGAATCCTATAAAATAACTTACAGGTAGCAACACGATACCCTGGAACACTGCAGTAGTGGCTCCACCTATGGAATGTCCGATTAATAGAGATATACGGGGGACGGGTGCAACGAGACTTTCTTTTAAAAAACCAAATTGTTTGTCCCATAATATAGAGACCCCGTTAAATACTGACCCAAACAAAAGTGCCATACCCAGTATTCCCGGTGTAAGGAATTGAACATAATCTCCTCCACCTGCTTGTTGGAATACTGGTCCAAGTCCAAACCCGAGAGCCATAAGGAATATAGTTGGTTGGGCAATTGAAGCTATAAGCCTTGGTTTTGATCTCCAGTACTCTTTTATTTGTCTCATCCACATGATGCGTATTGGGCCAAGCATGTTTATACCTATAAAATCTATAAAATATAGTTAACGCCGGATTTCATGTCCTGTAAGTTTCAAGAACGCCTGTTCCAAGGTATCAACCCCTGTTATTTCTTTAATTTGTTCAAAAGTTCCAATTGTCTGTATCTTACCTTTGTCTATTATGGCTATGCGGTCAGCTATTTTTTCAGCCTCGTCCAGATTATGTGTTGTTAGAAATACGGTAAGGTTGTTATTTTCTTTTAAATTTCTTATATATTCCCACATAAACGCTCTTGTATGTGCATCCAGTCCAAGTGTGGGCTCATCAAGAAAAAGCACCTGTGGAGTGTGGATAAGTCCTCTTGCAATTTCGATTCTGCGTTTCATCCCGCCAGAAAAGGTTTTGATAAGATCATCTTTTCTATCCAGAAGTTCAACATTTTCAAGTAGTTTGTTCACCCGTCCTTTAATTTCTTTTTTGGGAAGTCTGTAAAGCACTGCATGATATTCCATATTTTCATATGCAGTCAATTTTTCATCAAGGCTGTTGCTCTGGAAGATAACACCTATGGATTTTCTTACATCATTTTTCTTGTGCAGAACATCGTATCCGTTCACTCTGATATTTCCTGATGTAGGCTGGAGTATGGTTGTTAGGATTTTAAGTGAAGTTGTCTTACCAGCTCCATTAGGCCCCAGAAATGCAAAAATTTCTCCTTCATTGACATTGAATGTAATATTATCAACTGCTGTAAATTTTTTATATATTTTTGTTAAAGAGTCAACTTCAATTGCATTCACTTTATCCAGCCTCTTGATTAATGAAATTATATGTAGTTTTATTTTCTGCTTCATCTAAGCAATAAAGATGATATTAAATTTGTTGTAACATTGGTTGTTACATAATTGGAATTAACAGGCTAAAGTAGAAAAAAGGTATACATGAAAATTCATATAGAGGAAAAAACGGCGATTGCCAACAAAATACCTATTTTATCATACGTGAATATAAATGTTGTAATATCCCTGCTGGAAGATACAGAGAACAGTTAATATTATAAAAGAGGCTGGTAGAGGGAAAGAGAGGGGATAAATGATTGGCCAGCCTCATATCATAATTATTTCAGGTATATTTTTCTGTCTATTTCCTCGAACTGCTCATAGTATTTGGCTCTCTGGAACAATTCCTCGAAGTATTCGTCCATTTCTATCACCAATACCCCAATATGACTTCTTAATATTTAAACAAGAGCCAAGCAGTGTGAAAGTAATCACATTTTTAAATGGTTGACCATAAAAACAGCATGCAGATAAATTTTAATTACTTTTTCTATAGGCCAATCTATAGAAGAAAACAGTTAATCAGTGTATATAAACTACCGAATTATTTTGGTTTACAGAATAACAAAAATTTTGGAATTTGTATATCAGTAGCATATTTTATTTAAGAATGGAAGTTGTTAATTATTTTTGGAATTGACCAGAATCTTAAATCCTAATAGTTTATATAACACATTTAATTCCTTTCAATTATTGGGAATAGGAGAGGGGGATATATCTATTGGTTGACCTATCATTATTACAGTATATGCACCCAGTATTGCAGGCACTATTTGCAGGGGTTTTTACATGGTTGATGACCCTTACCGGTGCATCTGCGGTTTTTCTTATCCGGGATGTAGACAGATTGATAATGGATATAATGCTGGGTTTTGCGGCAGGTGTAATGATTGCCGCCAGTTACTGGTCATTACTTGCCCCTTCTATAGAAATGTCATTGCAAAACGGTCAACTGCCTTGGTTTCCGGCTATGGTAGGTTTTCTTCTTGGAGGGCTTTTTTTGCGTATTATAGATAAACTATTACCCCATCTTCAATATGGTAGATCAAGGAATGCAAGTGAAGGAATAAAAAAACCATGGAAACGCAGTACTTTGCTGGTTCTTGCTGTAACTCTTCATAATATACCCGAAGGACTTGCAATAGGTGTTGCATTCGGTGCAGTAGCAGGTGGAGGATACCCCTATGCTACATTATCAGGAGCAATGGCTCTAACCATAGGTATAGGCATCCAGAACCTTCCTGAAGGGACAGTGGTTTCAGTTCCGCTCAGAAGAGATGGGATGTCCAGTCTCAAAAGTTTTCTCTATGGACAATCATCAGCGATAGTGGAACCTGTAGCCAGTGTAGTGGGTGCAGCTCTTGTGATTCTGGTTCGTCCACTATTACCCTACGCACTCGCATTTGCGGCAGGAGCTATGATTTTTGTAGTTGTAGAAGAAATGATTCCCGAATCTCAGAGGGGAGGAAACGCACCACTTGCAACAATGGGTTCTATGGTGGGATTTTCATTGATGATGGTTCTGGACGTAGCATTTGGTTGACTCTTTGATTATATTTTCTTAATTATAATGATTTATCAGGAAAAATTATATATGGATTTGATTCATAAAAGACAGATGTAGTTGTGGGGTTCTGGATAATCATTTAATATGTATCAAGTTCAGATTCCCTTTACGGCCCTTTTAAAGAAAGATATTTTCTTTCTGGTTAGTTAATACCTGTATATAGGGGGATATAATAAATGGCAAAAGTAGCTAGAGAAGTAGTTGAAAAAGCAGGAGTGGATGTCGATAAATTAGTTGATTTACTTGTTAAAAATGCAGCAGCAGAATTTACAACGTTCTACTATTATACGCTATTAAGGTTCAATTTAATAGGACTGGATGGTGAGGGTATAAAAGAGATTGCAGAGGATGCACGTATAGAGGACAGAAACCACTTTGAAGCCCTGCTTCCAAGGATTTATGAACTTGGTGGTGAAATACCAAATGACATGAAAGAGTTCCACGATATATCAGGGTGTCCACCAGCATATCTTCCTGAAAACCCAAATGACGTACAGGAAATACTTAAAGTGCTGGTAGAAGCTGAAAGATGTGCAGTACGTCAGTATACCCATATATGCAATATGACAGCTGGTAAAGACCACCGAACCTATGACCTGGCACTTGCTATTCTTCACGAGGAAGTACAGCACGAGGCATGGTTTGCGGAATTCCTTGGTGAAGGTCCATCAGGACACTTTAGACGTCCTGCAGGTAAAAACTCACCATATGTATCCAAATTCCATGAATAATTAATATAGGGGCGGTCTGATGCCATCAGACCCTTTTCTTTAAAAATCATTTTCCTTTATGTACGGATAACTCCATAACCTGACGTACTCCCACGGATAAATCCGTTGGGTTTTGTGGTCGGTGGGCATTACACCGTTGCAACTTGCGGGGCGCCAGTACTCCCGTACGATGCATCTCTGTCTGCACCGCATTGATCACCGGAGCGCATAGCTATATTGAACGCCGCGTTTGCGTCCGCATGATCAACGTGCCCACAATGAGGACACTCGAACGCATCACCGTTTCTAATACCCAGATAACCGCATCTACTGCAATCCTGCGAGGTATATTCAGGATTTATAAATTCAATTTTGACTCCAAGCAGCCTGGCTTTGTATTCCAACATAAATTGCAGTTGATAGAACGACCAGCTGTGCAGGGAGTATTTGAACGATTTTTTACATCTCGCAGAATCCCTTATACCTTTCAGGTTCTCCATCCTGATACCACTGTTATTGGAAGCTGCGGTTTCCACTATCTTGGAACTGATTTTATGGTTCAAATCCCTGACAATCCTTGATTCTCTGTCCTTGACCTGTTTAACCTTCTTGTATTTCCCTTTGAGCTGTAGCTTCTTGCGGTTGTTTTTATATTTCAGATGTGTATGTAGTGCTTTTTTGCCCAGTTTCCAGATTTTACCAGTCTTTGGATTTGACATCACAGCTATATGTCCGGTTGTGTTCAAATCGACACCTAGATAATTATCCGGTTCGATTTGCTCTCTTTCAGGTACGGTCACTGACACATAGACATATTTCTCACCGACTTCAATCTGGTTGATTTTTTCAAAATTATCAGGGAAATGGTATTTCAGAGTTAAATTTAAAGGTATTATTCTTATTGTTCTTTCGTTTCTTCTAAGTTCGATTTTTTGGTTAGGTATTGTCAGTTTAACACTGGTTACCTTTTTAGCGGTTTTGTCATTAGCGTATTTCTTGAGAATCTGATTGGAAATAGCCGAATTTAATCCGATATGCTTGACATCTTTAGACGAACGGGTACGATATTTGATACCATATTCAGCTACTTGCTTAGCTTTTGCAAGCTCATCAGAGAAATCCCGATTATGTTTGATTTTATAAGTTAGTATCAAATACCATCGCCTCTGTTAAAAGATACGGGCTGATATAAAAAAAATTATGGTGAAAAATCAATGACCAACGGGGTTGTTTCATCCAACGGTTAGAAACCGTTGGCTTTCACGTACCCCTGTTGCCCCACTTTCGTAATCTATTTTAGTGCGGGAGGTGCGATTCGAACGCACGTACTCCTTCGAGACTGGACCCTAAATCCAGCGCCTTTGACCTGGCTCGGCAACTCCCGCGCCTGAGGTACATATACAATGTATCCCTACATATTAACGTTACGGATTTATTTTAGTTTTAATTATCCACTCAGTTGTTTTTCAATGTCGGATTTGAGTTTTTGAATTTTGGGATTGTCAGGGTCAAGTTTTAGTGCTTTATTGAATTCATCAAGGGCTGCTTGATATTTTCCGAGATTGATAAGATTGATACCATTTAATTTTCTAAGATTTGCCGTGTTATAACCCATTTCCAGAACTTTATTAATACATTCTGAAGATTGTTCATACATTCTTAAATGGAAACAGGCTTTCGCCTTATCATAGAGGGCATTGGCGTTATCTGGCTCGAGTTGTAAAGCATTGTCAAAGCATTCACAAGCATTTTTGTGTTTTTTCTCTTTTCCAAAAACCCTACCCTTCTTAATCCATTCAGCTGAAGATATTAATTTACTGTTGCCGAATTTATCCAGAGGTTTTGTTCCAGATTTTGATTTTTTGGGTGGAGTGTATCTGGGTTTTGCAAGCATTTCACGAAGAATCATTATAGCTGCATGTTTATCAAGGGGGCTGTTATTGTTACCACATTTTGGAGACTGGATACAGCTTGGACATCCATCGTTACAAGGGCAATTCTCGATAGCATTTAAGGTAACATCCAGCATCTCAATGAGCTTATGGTATCCGTTTTCGGCATAACCCACTCCTCCATTATGCCCGTCATAAATGAATATACCACTTTTACCTCCGATATCAGAATGGTTGGATTTTGAAAGACCTCCAACATCATTCCTGTCCGCCAGAAGGTGAATAGGATACATTGCAATCATACCGTGCTCTACAGCATGAATACCCCCGTCAAAATCAAGGTCGCAATTGTTTACAAGTTCTTTAAACTTTTCAGGCAATTCCATCCATAAAGATTCGGTTTCAAGGGTTGTCTTTGGCATGTCAAGTGAATATTCTCCCAGTTCTTCTTCACTATACTGCTGGAACTTTTTGTACCCAGTCACCTGTTCTTCTACTTCAACACTGCCGTATCCGATTGTTATATCATTTGATGTACTAAGAGAGCTGTTTTCATAAACTTCTTTTACAGATATTTCTGAATCAATTAATGGTTTGGTATAGTAGTCAGCTCGGGTTTCCTGAACATAAATTTCACCATTTTCATGATTCATTTCAGTGACAATGTACGGAGTTCCTTGGCTCAAATATATTGACTCTTCAAAAGCTTCCCTGAATGCCTGTGAACTTTGTATATCTTTTTCAAGGGTTTTTCTTTTATTACCACTGGTCAGTACTATAGTATATCCATGCTTGCTTATATTACGGATGGAGACATCCATATGAGGCTGGGGAATTAGTGATGATTTTGGTTCTTTTTCTGTAATCATTTTCTGGTTTTCAAGTGACTGCACAATACTGTGGAATTCAGATCCAAAATACATTTCTTCTTTTTCTCTTAGTGGTATTTCTTTAGCAGCACAAAGGATATGACCTTCCTGTATATACGGATTTGATACATTAATAACAGCTTTTTCAATGTTTTTCCTGAAAAATTTACCAGGATTCCTCATGTAATACTGGTCAAGAGCATCAGGTCCTGCTACCATGAAAACCGCACTTTCATTATCTCCACGACCGGCTCTTCCTGCCTGCTGTTTAGTATTCATCACTGTCCCTGGATAACCATCAAGGACACATACATCAAGTCCGCCGATGTCAATACCAAGCTCAAGCGCATTGGTTGAGATTACACCTCTAAGTGTACCCTCAGACAATTGTTTTTCAATATTTTCTCTGTCATCTTTGTGATATCCTCCTCTGTATGAACATACTTTTTCAGAAGAACCACGGGTTTCAAGTTCTTTTTTAGCAGATAACGCCATTCTTTCAGCTTTTTGTCTTGACCTTGTAAAAATTATAGATTGATAACCGTCCTGTACAAATGTTGAAAACAGCCTTACAGATTCATAGAAACTGGCTTTTCTGACATTGAAACCTTTCTTATTTATAAAAAGAGGAGGATTCCAGAAAACAAATTTCTGCGGACCGTTACTTGATCCATCACTATCAATAACGGTGACATCCTTTCCGGTAAGACTTGATGTATGTTCTTCAGGGTTTCCTATTGTTGCTGTACAGCAGATGTATTGTGGATTTGAACCGTAGTAGTTGCATACACGGTCCAGTCTTCTGAGAAGGTTTGCCATATTACTGCCAAGAACTCCCCTGTAATAATGGCTCTCATCAAGGACAATGTATTTCAGGTTGGAAAGAACTCTAAACCATTGATGCTTCCACTGAAGCAGGCTCATATGAAGCATTTCAGGGTTAGTAAAAATGATACGCGAGTTATTTTTTGCAGATTTTTTCTCTTCATCAGGTATTGAACCTATGAACCTGCTTATATCTATATCAAGTCCAGTTTCATTCCTGAAATTCTGGAATTTTTTTACCTGGTCATTAACAAGAGCATTCAAAGGTGAGACATATATTGCAGTCGCATCATTGTTATCCATAAGGTATTCAAAAACAGGTATCAGATAAGAAAGTGTTTTTCCACTTGCGGTACCTGTCGAAAGTACTATATTTTTTCCTTCTCTTATATTCTCGATTGCCTCAACCTGATGTTTATACAGGTTATTTATTCCTGCTTTATCCAATCCATAATTTATCAGTGGTTTCAGTTTAATGGTTTTATACTCTGGCTTTTTTGCAGGTATATCTTCAATATGTACAATCTGGTTCTGATATCCTCTGGATGACTTTATTTTATCAATCTGGTGTATAATGCTCATTTCAAAAATCCACTATTAACTGAATTTCTTTTTGTATTAACATTGTATATCGCAGGTAGTTTAATATGAACATCAGTACCTGCATTTTCCTCACTATCCACCCAGATGTATCCGCCATGGGTTTCAATTGTTTTGTTGCACAGATACATCCCGAGGCCTGTTCCTTCATATCTGCGGGTCATTGAACCATCAAGTTGATAAAACAGTTTGAAGATATCGGGAATAGATTCTTTTTTGATTCCAATACCGTTATCTTTTACAATTAAATGAACAAAATTATCTGGACTCCTGCCATTATCTCCAAAAGCATGTATCTGTATCTTCCCACCTGATAAGGTGAATTTGCGGGCATTATCAATAAGATGAACCAGAACCTGCATCAGATAATCTTTATCTCCGCTAACATATGGAAGATTACCATCTACGTATTTTTCAATTGTAATTTTCTTTTCTTTAATCTGCAGACTTAGGTTTGAAATTACACCATCAATTAGTTTTTCTACATCAACAGGCTTGAATTTATATTGGATTTTTTCTGTCTGTAATTTGTTTACATAAAGCAATGATTCTATTAACCACTTGAGTCTATTGCAGCTTTTTACAATACTATCCATCCCTTCTTTTTGCTTTTCATTAAGGGCTCCCATTTTTTCATTGTATATCAGTTCACTGAAACCTTTAATAGATGTGATTGGAGTTCTTAATTCATGGCTCAAATTGGATATGAACTCATCCTTCATCCTGTCCAATTCTCTGAGCTCTTCGTTTGTTTTTGACAGTTTTTCAGAATAAATTCTTAGCGTTTCTTCTGCTTTTTTGCGTTCTGTGATATCCAGAAGTGTAGCTATAGCGATTTTTCTTTCAGGTATAGAATTTACTGCCATACTGATGTATTTCTGGTTGTTATTTCTGTCTATAAACCTGAATTCGTATTTTCTGGGTACTGATGTGGGATTGGTTAACAGTTTATAGTAATTATCCTTAAGATACGGTAAATCCTCTTCAACTATAAAATCAGTCCAGTTTTTCCTTTTTTCAATTTCTTCTTTGGAGTATCCAGATAATTTTTCGAATTCCCTGTTAACAAGCAAAAACGTTGAATTTTCGTCTGCAATAGCAGTAGCAGACCCAGTTGTTTCAAAAATAGTTCTGTAGCGTTTCTCACTTTCTTTTAACGCAACTTCAGTCTTTTTGCGTTCCGTAATGTTTCGAGTGCCAAATATTGCCTTGACATCATTTTCATCTTCATCGTAGACTACATTGCCGACAGTTTCCAGCCACAGATAGTAACCGTCAGAATGCTGGTACCGATGTTCTACAGTTGCAGATTTCTGGTTATTTATACATTTATAAAAAAGATGCTTCAACTTGTTCTGGTCTTCTGGATGAACATAATCAAATACATTTTTACCTACTAGGTACTGCGGTTTGTATCCAAGGACATATTCATGTGATGGGCTTGCATATTCAAACACTCCATTTTCATCTGTCTGGCTGACAAGATCAAGCATGTTGTTGGTAATCCTTCGATATAATTTTTCATTTTCCTTTAACGCTTTTTCCATCTTCTTTCTGTCTGTGATGTCCCTTGCAATGCTTAATATTGCGGCTTTACCTTCATACTCTACCAGACTGGAATTTATAGCCACAGGTATTTTTCTACCGGTTTTTGCTACATGTACCGCTTCAAATGCAAAATGGCCATTATAAAGAATGCTATTGATGCGAGTTTTAATTTTTGTTTTGCTTGTCTCATCATCAATACCTTTGGGTCCCATGGCAAGCAATTCTTCTCTGGAATATCCAAGTCTTTGAACTGCGACATCGTTTACATCCAGAAAATTCCCTTCAAGGTCATGAACAAAGGCAGCATCGTTCATACCATTGAAAATATCCTGATATTGTTTTAAAGACTGCTGCATCTTGTTATAAGCTTTTATTTTCTCGTCTTCAATTTCCAGATTGTACAAAGCATACGACAAATCATTTGAAAGCTCTTCAAATAATTCCAATTCATCTTTATCTTTCCCGTATTCAGACGGAACAGTGACAGAAAGAATTCCATAAGTTCTGTTATTGTATTCCAGTTTTCTGGTCAAACTGTTACCTTTATGCACATCAGGAAGCGGACAATTGACACAGGGAGAAACTAGATCTTTTACTACTATAGTATCAGATTGGTTCAGTGATTTTTGTACACAATCAATCAATCCACCGTTTTTAAGCTTATCTTTTATAAAAGCAAATTCATTACCCATTCCAGCCTGTACAACATTGTTGAATTCACTGTTTTCATCCATTAGTGCTATCCATGCATTGTGATAACCTCGGGTTTCAACCAGTGATTCACAAGCTTTTTGTATTAACTGAGAGCGGTCATTTTCATGGGTTATGAGCTGGTTTACATTCCGTATTGCTCTTAATACTTGGTTCAGATATTTTTGTTTCTTCTCTGCCTGTTTTCGTTCTGTAATATCTATACCTGAACTAAGAGTACCTGTAATGTTTCCATTTTCATCCTTTAGAACGGTATTGTGCCATGATATAACCCTCTCTTCACCTGTACCGGTCAAAACTGGATTTTCAAAGCGTTGTGTTGTTTGAATATCCCCTTCTAACAATTTTCCTGAAACATATTTTATATCGTTTTTATACCTTTCAGGTATAAAATCAAATATGTTACTTCCTACAATTTCGTTTTTGTTATAACCAAGGATTTCGCAACCCTTGTTGTTGATAAGAGTAATGTTTTGATTACAGTCAAGTACCAGTATAATGGTACCAGAAACATCAAGGTATTTTTTCATCAGGTCTTTTTCCTGTTTTAGTTCGCGCGTTCTCTCTACTACGCGTTTTTCCATTTCTTTGTGAGAACTTTCAAGCTCTTTTTCCATTTGTTTTTCTGTGGTGATGTCCCGAAGGTGTTCTATAACCTGTGTTAATTTGCCGTTTTCATCCAGAACAGGGTAGGCTCTTACATCAATCCACACCCCCATACTGTCGAAGTATTTTTGAACCTGTGACGGTTTTTTAGTTTTGTAAACGTTTTTGGTTGCACAAATATCACATGGTGATTGCCTTCCAATAATCTCAAAACATTTTTTACCCTTTACCTCTTCAGGTGAAACGTTCAGGAACTTATATCCTGCTTTATTATAACAGATTACTTCATGGTCTGTATTCTGGATTCCAATGACATCAGGTATTGCGTCAAAAATAGTATCAAAAGGAATGGATGATTCAGAATCAGGAGATTTGAGTTGTTTTACCTGATCACGTAACGTTTCCAGTTCCCATATTAGCTGTTTTTTGGTTTTGTTTTCATCCTGCATATTCTTTTACCGGTATATAGGTAGTTTTGAGTGGGTTAGTTATTATCAGTGTTAATAACCAATACACATAACAAATTACAGCAAAAATTACTGAATATAGTAATTATGGATAATGATTTATATTAATATTTATGCTTTTTTTATAGGTTATCAGAATATTTGAGAACCACGCACGATTGAGTGCATTTACCGCATTTTGTACAAGAATCGTCTATAATAATGTTGGCGTGGTCTTCTGTACCATCGGATAATTTCACAGCATCAACCGGACAGATGTCTTTACAGATACCACATTTCTTACATTTTACTGCTCTTTTCAACTGTTTTATGGTTTCTTTAAAAACTGTGTGCGACCTATCCTTTGTTTTTGCTGTGACCTTTATATTTCCGGATGAAAAGACTTTGATGCTTGCAGTATCGGTTTTTACGAGTAATGTTCCAAGGTCTTGTGAAAAAACGGTTTTACCCATTATATTCATGATACCAGCACCCTGGTCAATATACATGCCTCTTACAGTTCCTTCAACAGTATATCCGCCTGATTTGCAGGGAGATATTCCAGATGTCATTTCCACACTGAATGGTTCTTCAGGTTTTTCAGGTGTTGTTTTAATATCCAGTTTTTCAGCAAGTTTCAACATTTTGGGTGGTAATTGTCTCCATCTCCAGAATCCATGCTCAACAAATTCTTCAGGTAATCCGTTTCTGTGAGCCCAATTAAGAAGGAAATTGTTCCACCTGTCATACATCTCAGGGTGTATCTCTTTCATCCTTTGATATTCCGCAGAAAGTGCCGCTGGACAGAGATAACATCCAACCCTTTCAAAACCCATGTCATAGAGTGGATTGTATTCAAGTTTTTGCCAGTAGATGTACAACCAGAGTTCAATCGCTTTCCAGTCCTTGATTGGAAATATATTCAGCTGGTTGGGAACGAAAGGATTCCGTTCTATAGTGGAGATTGCAGACCTTGAAAACGACTCATAAGTACGTTTACCATCTACAGTAAGACAGATTTCTCCTTTTTCATTACATTCATCAATTATAATATTTGCAGGAGCCAGTTTACAAACTTTACAGCACCATCTGAAATCTTTGGCAGGAGGACCAAAATCAACTACTTTTTCCCAGAATTTATTACCTGCACTGGATTCAACAAAATCTATATCGTTTTCACTGGAAAACCGTCTTGCAAATTCGACCGTTTCAGGATATTCAATACCGGTATTTATGAAAAACGCTTTAAGTTTCCTGTTTTTAAGAGCTTTTCTGGTCAAATCCAGAACAACCAGACTGTCTTTACCTCCACTAAAAGATACATGAACAGGCAAGTTTTTGTAATCTTTCTGGTTCACAATACCCTTTATGGTGTTCATGGCGTTTTTCTGGAGCTGTTTTAAATGGGAAATATTGGCATTTATAACATCGTTTAAATCAGGATTTTTTTCGGATAAAGTTACTTTAGAATTGTCAATTTTTTTGACTTTCAAGACCGATTTTTCAGATGCAGAGAAATTCTTGCTGTCAAGATATGCAGTTCCATAACCTGTAAGCTTGGGCGTTTTCACAAGAACCTGTTCACCATTTTTTATATCATCCGTGTAATATTCAATCTGATTAAAATTTAACTTTTTACCGCTTAAATGGCGTTTAGTATCCTTAATTGTCACTGTTTTTTTATTTGTATGGTTTAGCAGTATCTTTGAACCGCTTAAAGAAAGGTCGAATTTGTAATCAAGTGTTTCAAGATCATACCGCAACACACCGATATGGTAACCATCTACAATAATCTCATCGGTTTTGTCTTCACCGGGAATTTTGTTAAAAAGTATCAGTTTATCCTTTATCGGATTGCAGCCAAAAATGGATTGAAGTTTTCGGGATAATATTTCACGTTCATAAGAAGAACAGAACCTTATGTCACCGGGCTGTGACAGGTTTATTTTGTTACCGCTTTTATTGCATACCCCGCATTCTTCTCCTATAATTGGTACATTGCACTGGTTACACCAGAAAATGTAATTTTTATCATAGGTAATCTGTTTTTGTTTTTTGCGGTCTCTTGGTCTGGGTTTGTTTTTTGAAAATTTGGACTTGTGCATCTGTATCAGATATAGTAGAACAGGGTTTTAAAAGGCTTTGGTGGTTTTAGTTAGGTAATGTTTAGTTAACAGAACATATTAATCTACTTTATATCGTTGGTATTTCAAAGAATAACGATTTGGATTTGTAAATCAAGTGAGAGGTCATCTTAATTGAACAGCACTATAAACAACACTAACATTTTTGCTTTTTTAATTAAATGGTTAACTTTCTGAACTATTACTTGAAATGCAGGAGATACTACAGCAGAAAATTGGCACTACAAAAAAATCGGATTTTCTAAAATTAATTTGAAAAATCTATCAAACTTAATTGAAATTATATCGGTTTTCAAATAATTATTTTTAATTCAAGTTAGACGATTTTATTTTGTTAAATTTTATATAAAATAACATAAAAATATATTATTTATAATGGCTGATGCAGATTCTACATCTAAAATACTGATAGTAGACGATGAACCTGATCTTGTAGAATTATTAGCGGATTATTTGGACAAATATGATACGATTTCTGCTTACAATGGACAGGAAGCTCTAGAAATAATTGAGTCTGAAAATGTAGATGTTGTTTTATTGGATGTTATGATGCCTGACATCAATGGTTTTGAAGTCTGTAAACAGATAAAAAGTGACAAATTTCTGGATTACATACCGGTTTTAATGATAACTGCTTTATCAGACCATGATAATAAAATTCATGGCCTCGATTCTGGTGCAGATGATTTTCTTACAAAACCTGTTGATGGTGAAGAACTAAATGCAAGGGTGAGGTCGTCACTAAGAATCAAGAACTTGCATGATGAATTAAGAAAGAACCACAACGAGTTATACGGACAACATCAAATAAGGAATATATTGACAGGAATAATTCCTACATTACTGCAACAGCTTCCTAAAGAAAAAAAGAAAGTTTTAATATATCAAATGGTCAATGAAATTGAATCTCTGTTTAATGAAATGTATGCGTCAAATAACAAAAACACAGATAAATGTCTGGATAGTGAAAATATAAATCCGGACAATGTTAAATATATATGTACTGAAGTTATGAATTATCTAGGTGGCAATTTCAGCACAAAAGATTTTGAAAGTAATGGAAAACTTCTATTTACACTTGAAGGTACAACTTGTCCATGGTGTGCTTCGCAGGCAAAAATGAATCCTATTTTATGTAATCTTACAAAAAAAATTATCCATAATGTAGTTTCTAAAGCATATAGAAATATTTCTGTAAATACAGTAAAAACCATGGGCAATGGAAACGATACTTGCTACTTTGAAATCTTGAAAAATGATTAAGAACTTATAGAATATATATCATTGTTTTTGATTTTTGTTGTTTGATTGTACACTGGTATTGTAAATGTAAAGGTAATCCCATTATTTGGTTCACTTTCAACCCAAATATCACGAGAAACGTCGCAAGGAAGCTCACTGCTTCAGCAGTTTGAGGAATTGCGATCATCGATTTTTGTATTTGGATTTAAATTAAATTTGTATAATTGATAGGTGTATCCATCGAACCTCTGTATGAGTTTTAAATATTTATGGTTTATACCCTGTGCAATCCTTTTAGCACCGCTTTTGATGTCGAAATATCCGCTGCTTCTGCATGCAACTGCACCTTTCCAGATAACTTTGTATTTTCCTTTCGGGACAACTGATTTTATGATGTCTCCAGATTGGAAACCGAATATGTATTTGATTCTGGGTGCAGGTCTTCTTGGAAATCCGTATCTGTCAAGTTTGCATCTTTTATAACTGCCTCTTCCTTTAGCATGGATATATAAGATTGAATCTATTTTGAACTTCAGTTCATCCGGTGTGGATTTACCTACACAGCACGCATCGAAGTGATGGTCTTTCGGCAGGTTCAATTTTATCCTGTTCATCTTGGTCAGTGCACCTGTACAGCATTCTACAAGTAGTTTTGTATCTTTCAGCACTTCAAAGACCTTCCACCTTGTAGAGTTAACTACCGCTGATTGTAAATGGATATTTCTTATGAATCGTGGCCTTCTCGGCTTTCAGCAGTATTCTTGCTTTAGCCGGATGGCACGGTGTTAACAGTTTCTTGTTTTTGTTTAATACGAATACCATGGATATTACTCCTTTCTCTGCTATCGTGCAGGTTACGCGGCTTATCAGCCGTCTCCCTTCGACAAAGTTATCCCGGCTTGTCGTGTACAGCACACTGTCCCTACCTCTCAGGACTGTTTAATGCTGTGCGATAGAGCAGCGGACCAGAGATGCATTCGGGGGTATCATGGCCGGGATAACGTAGTTCCTTTAAGGAACTGAGTCTGGTCAATCAGGGCTTGCCGCAGGGACAAGCCCACCTCCTTTAGAGGTGGGTTATTGACCTTCATGCATATTAACCAATCGTTTAACTAATGTTAACCCTAAACCAATACCTTGATACTTCCGATTAAGACCTGAATCTAATTGTTTGAATGATTTAAAAATCTCGTTTTCCTTGTTTTCAGGTATACCGATACCAGTATCAATCACAGAAAATTGGTACTCTTTAGCAGTTTGTTTTATATCAACTGTAACAGAACCACTTTCTGTGAATTTCACAGCGTTACTGTTTCATTTTTCGTGAAAATCCAGTGTATCAAAAACCATAGTAACTTTATTTCAGTCTAATTTTTAGAGCATAAAACCAATAATTCAAAATTATGTATGATGTGATAATTGTTGGTGCAGGTCCGGCAGGATCGACAGCTGCAAAACATACTGCTGAAAACGGACTGGATACAATAATCCTTGAGAAACAAAAATTACCACGGAAAAAGCCTTGTGCCGGTCTCGTATCCCAGCGTGCCCTGAACAACCTTGAAGTAGAAATTCCTGAATCTTTGATAAAAAGGAGATGCTATGGAACTCGAGTGATATACAAAAAGCATGTACTGGAATCAAAACTGGATAGTCAAGTGGGTATACAGGTTTCAAGAAGTGAATTTGATTATTACCTTGTACAACAGGCTGCCAATGCAGGTGCAAAGGTTTTGGATAATACTCTAGTAAATTCAGTCTATGAAGATAAAGATTATATTTCTATCAATACTAATGAAGGTTTGTTCAAATCCCGGTTTTTAATCGGTGCAGATGGCGTCAATAGTGTATGTTCCAGATATATATCGGGTGTTGAATCTGGTAAAAAAGCTTTTTCGCTGAATTCTGATGTACCGGTTTCGGTTGAATATATCAACAGTAGGTATTCGGATTTAACAGAAGTTGATTTTGGGATTGTTAAAAACGGCTATTTCTGGGCATTTCCAAAAGATATCCACATATCAGTTGGAATGGGTATATTCGGAAACACATCAAAATCAAAACCCTTGAATGCATATAAGGCTAATATAAAAAACAAAGGTTTTGATTATAAAAAACCCCAGGGTCATTTTATACCAATAGGTGGTTATAAAAGAAAGATTTGTTCAAGCCGTATATTGCTTGCTGGTGATGCAGCCGGATTTGTTGATGCTTTCCTTGGAGAAGGTGTTCCGTATGCAATAATGTCTGGAAAAATTGCAGCAAATACCATAATTGAAACTTTTAAAGATAACAACTTTTCAGATGATAAACTTTCAGATTATGTTAAAAAATGTGATGATGCTTTTAAAGAAAACCTGAAATATTCTCTTATCTTTTCAAAACTGTTTTACCGGTTCCCAAGTATCTTTGCAACGATGCTAACAAACAATAAAACCATGTTAGACCATGCGCTGCTTGTTGTAAAAGGTGAATCTGGATATAAACAATTTGTCAGATGGTTGGTTCCACGATTTCCGTATTATATAATGAAAATTTTGAAAAACAGGTCTATTCATCGGTTAAGAAGCAATAATTAACTTGCTGCAATACAATAGGTAAATCAGGATGAGCGAATACAAACTTTTTGCACAGCGAATCGGACTAGTCGGTATTACAAATTTTATTGGAAGTTTAAGTGGACTGATACTGCTTCCTATATTAACAAAGAATATGTCGATAGAAAGTTACGGTATTTGGGTTCAGATTATCGTCACGGTAGGTATAGTTCCCAACATCGTTATGCTTGGATTACCTGCTGCAATGGTTCGGTATTTACCATCTATTAGTTCAAAAAAAGATTTTCAAGATGTATTCTATTCGTTTTTGTCTATAGTTATAGTTACAGGGTTTTTGGCATCTTTTCTGGTGTCTTTTTTTGCAGACAACATAGCTGGTGTTTTATTCGAAGGTAATGCAGTTGCTGTGCGGATTTTGTCAGCAATCATATTTCTGGAATCCATAAACGGTATACTTTTTAATTATTTCCGGGCAACACAGCAAATCAAGAAGCATTCAGTTTTACTGATTACAAAAACTGTCCTTTTTATTCTGCTTGTGTCATTTTTTGTATTGATGGGCGAGGGACTAACTGGTGCACTTGCAGGTCTTTTAACCAAAGACATCATGGTATTACTAGTTACAATTGTTATGATAATATCCGAAATAGGTATTAAAAAACCAAATTTTGCGAACATAAAAGAATATCTTGGGTTTGGTTTGCCGAATGTACCGGGCGGTATGTCGCAGTGGATTGTAAACTCCAGTGACCGGTATGTTATCAGTGGTTTTCTCGGGGCTTCTGCTGTTGGTCTATATTCACCGGGCTACACTCTTGGGAATATTGGCAGGATGTTTCTTGCACCACTTAATTTCATGCTGCCGATGATTTTATCCAAATACTATGATGAAAACAATCTGGATGAGGTTAAAAAGATTCTTAGTTATTCTCTGAAGTATTTCCTTGCTATAGGAATACCTGCTGTTTTTGGGTTATCTTTTCTATCAGAACAGATATTGTTGATACTATCAACCCCGGAAATTGCATCTAAAGGTTATCAAATCACACCGTTTGTAGCATTGAGTGCGCTGGTATTTGGAGTTTTTATTATCTTTGAGAAGGTTATTTATCTGGAAAAGAAAACAAAAACTATCGGGAAAATCTGGATGTTTGCTGCTGTTTTAAACCTTGGACTGAATATATTGATAATTCCTTATATCGGTATCATAGGTGCAGCTGGAACAACCCTCTTATCATTTATTGTAGGTCTTTGTTTGATTGTGTATTATTCCTCAAAATACCTGAAGTTTGATGTAAATTTCAGATTTATATCAAAGAGTCTTATTGCCTCGATTTTAATGTCTCTGATAGTTATAACATGGGATCCTACAAACCTGTTAAACGCCCTTGTTATGATTGGAATTAGTGCAGTGTTCTATTTTGTAGTTTTAATTTTGATGAAAGGATTCAGCAGGGATGAAATAGAGTTTTTCAAGAATCTGGTTAAATCATGAGCCTGACTGCTCTCCCACGATAATTTGTGGGGTTCTCTTGAACCACGATACCCTCAACCTTTTATCAGGTTGAAATGCAACCTGAACAGGATAAAACAGAAGTCGTCCAATCAGTTGAAGGATTTCCAGCACAAAAAGACAAGGAACATCGTTGACAATATCGAAGCAAACGTGATAATCCTCGGTGATTTATCCGCCAAACAGATGGCATCGAGCGAGAAAGGAGATAGAAAATCCAGTAAAGCACGCACCGCGGTACCCACAATTCAGGTCACATCGGACGGTTAGCTCAATTTCTGACACTCTAAATCAAAGATTTAGAGTTATTCTTAAATCTGCGATTTAAGAAGCCTATAAATCACAAAGAATAGGCAAAAGGATAATAGAAATTGATGAATCGTATACATCTCAGGATTGCTGTAATTGTGGTTACCGGCAGAATATGCCTTTATACGAGAGAACCTATGATTGTCTCTATTGCGGACAGTCTATAGATAGGGATAAAAACAGTGTCATAGTGATAATGGAGAGGTACTTACGCCAGGTTCAAGATACATCCTACTCCTGAACAGGAGAAGAAACTGGATGAGACTCTGGAATACTGCGGGTCGATCTGGAACCATCTTCTATCACTTCAAGTTGATTTATACGAAAGATTCGGTCTATCCGTAAAGAGATCATCTCTGGAAAGAGACCTCAAGAATCTGGACTATCCTATACATTCTTCGGTAAGACTGGATGTATTCCATCGCTTGCATTGTTTATTGCATCTTGGATACTACCACCAGTGGAACGTCAATTTGTTCTCCTGATGCACCTGGAATCAGTAGTAACATCGCTGATATTATTAATATTGCTATTTTTGAAATTGTGTTATTTTTAATATATCATTCACCTTAATGCTTTGGTTTAACCAAAGAGTTAGCTATGGCCACATTGTAAAATCCATAAAAAAACTATTCGCCATCAACTTTAGCAATGTAGATGTTCAACGCTGGCTTTCTGATATTTGTACCTCTATTTTTGAGCGTTACAATTTATATTTATATATCTAAACAAAGTTACTTATATTTTTTAATACTCTCTGTACATATATAACAAGGATTTCACGAGAAGCGTCGCAAGGAAGCCCACTGTTTTAACAGTGGGATGAATTGCGACCATCTGTTTTTATATTTGAGTTTAAATTTAATCTGTCTAATTGATAGGTATATCCATCGAACCTCTGTATGAGTTTGAAATATTTGTGGTTTATACCCTGTGCAATCCTTTTAGCACCGTTTTTGATGTCGAAATATCCGCTGCTTCTGCATGCGACTGCACCTTTCCAGGTGCCTTTATACTTTCCATTATCAACTATCGCTTTTATGATGTTTCCTGACTGGAAACCGAATATGTATTTGATTCTTGGTGCAGGTTTTCTCGGGAAACCATATTTGTCCAGTTTGCATCTCTTATAACTGCCTCTACCTTTAGCATGGATATACAGAATCTCGTTTGTTTTGAATCTGAGTTCATCCGGAGTGGATTTGCCTACACAGCATGCATCAAAGTGATGATCTTTAGGCAGGTTTAATTTTATCCTGTTCATCTTGGTCAGTGCACCTGTACCGCATTCTACAGGTAGTTTTGTATCTTTCAGTAAATCAAAGACCTTCCATCTTGTAGAGTTAACAATCGCTGTATCTTTAAGAGGTTTCTTGGCTTTATCATGCACTTCAGGATGACCGAATTCTTCAGCAGTCATTTTACCTTTGTTCTGGTTGCAGTCGTGACAGGAAATCGCCAAGTTGCTGACTCTGTCAGACCCATTTCTAATTCTCGGTACGATGTGTTCTACTTCCAGTTGTGCATCCTGTCTACCGCAATATACACAGGTTCTCTGGAATTTGTCAAGCAGATACTCTCTAACTTCGTAACCCTGTAGATTACCTTGCTGGTACTCAATACCTTTGATTTCAGGGTTTTCCATCAGCTGAGTGTCGAATCTGATATTTTCATAAGATATTGAGCTTATAGGAATCAATTTCCTAACCCATGATTGTATGTTGTCCACTCTGCTCTGGAGGGATGGCGGCAACCATCCTTCAGTTCTTTTTCTGTTATCGAATCTGGGTTTTCTGTATCTCAGGTTCTGTGATCTTCTTCTGCGTCTGAAACTCCTCCTATCATCAAGTTTCTTTTTAATATCAGTTCTGTGATTAACCTGGGCTAACCAGACTACATCTCTGTTGCTTTTAAGTACAGCTAATCCTGTGTATCTTGAGCCATAATCTATCTTCAATCTAAAGTCATCTCCCTTCGACAAAGTTATCCCGGTTTGTCGTGCACAGCACACTGTCCCTACCTCTCAGGACTGTTTAATGCTGTACGATAGACCAACGGACTAGGGAAGCATCCGAGGGTATCGTAGCCGGGATAACGTAGTTCCTGTAGAAGGAACTCAGTCTGGTCAATCAGGGCTTACCTCACCGGGCAAGCCCACCTCTTTACAGGCTGTCCGACAATTCATTATTATCAATTTATTTTTATTTATTATTTAAATAAACGTAGGTTGAAGATTAGTTTATTTATCAATAGCATTTATCCAATCATTCCAAAAACCAAGTATGGCTAATATTACCTGATATAAGAGAAACAATATAGATTTATCATATCACTTACTTAGCAGGTTCTTTTGTAGAAGAGTTCCATTTTAATATTAATTGTCGGACAGGCT
>NZ_JAHENT010000025.1 GCF_018609725.1 Methanohalobium sp.
CTGGAACCCATCAGAAAACATGAAAAATATATGGGTAGAAGAATCAAGAGAGGACTGTTCAAGTCTTCTACTGGTAAACTGCTTAACGCCGATGTCAACGGAGCATTAAATATCTTAAGAAAAGTAGTCGGTGATTCCTGTATAAACAGGATAACCGATAGAGGTCTCGTCAGCAGACCGGAGAGAATAAGGGTAGCTTTCGAACCTGAAAAGCGACCAACCTTCTCTCAAATTAAATTGTCAGATTAACCTGACAAGCCAACGACTTCAGTCGTTGGTAGCTGACTGAAGCACAACAGTGCTAAAGATTGGAGGTAATATGCCGGAAGATAACGATGACACACGTTTTGAGGATTCACTTGAAGAACTTGAACAAATCGTGAAACAACTCGAAAATGGAGACCTTACACTTGATGAAAGTCTTGAAACCTTTGAATATGGAATCAAGCTTGTGCAAAAATGCAATTCCAAACTCAACATGGCTGAGAAAAAAATTGAAGAACTGATAGAAGAAAACTCTGAACTGAAAACAAAACAATTCACAGAATTCGATGATTGAAAAGGTCTTAAGCACTACCCAAATCCATATTAAACAGTTTTTCATCATTACATTATATGGTAAATAATATCATCAATTGCCATCTGATATATTTCACAAAACTATATATAAATGCCAATTAGCCCCTAAAGAGGACAATAAATGACAGAATTCCAGAAGTTATCATGTGGTATTCCAGGTTTGGATGAAATTCTGGGCGGTTTCGCCACTCCTTCTACAGTTCTTGTTGCTGGTACCGCCGGTGTTGGAAAAACCACCATGTCGCTCCACATCCTTTCAAATGCCACAAAAAACGGTGAAAAAACATTATATGTCCCAATAACTACAGAATCTTCTGAAAAATTTCAAGATTATGTCTCGACCCTCAAATTCTATGATGATTCGATAGAAATACATGAAATCAACCGACAGAACGCTGAAAAAGACCCCTTGAGCACGCTGATTGACATTGGCAATGTAGTTTCATCAGCAAACCCTGATAGAATTGTAATCGACCCTGTAACACCGCTTGGTTTCGGTTTTGTGGAGCAAGAAAAAAGACGATTTTTCTACACTCTGGATTCAATGATTCAGGAATGGAACGCTCTGGTAATAATTACAGGTGAATTATTCGAAGATGAAATTCACAAAACTGTAATCAGTCATCTTGCAGATGGTATCATCTATCTTTTCAGAGAAGAAGTCGGATTTCGCACCGATAATTACCTAAAAATCATCAAAATGCGGGGCATCGACCCCCAGATTAAATCCAATTACAGCTCCCAGAAATTCCATTATGATGTTAGCTCAGAAGGGTTTAAAATATATCCCCGTCTTAAACCCGATGAAAATACAGAATTCGAGGATACAAAGATAGAATCTGGTATCAAGGGTTTTGACCCAATGCTCGGTGATGGAATACCAAAAGCATCCAGCATACTTATTGAAGGAGAACCAGGAACGGGAAAAAGTATTTTCAGCCTGCAATACATCATGAAGGGTCTCATTAATGGAGAACCCTGTATAATCGTAACCTATGAAGAAATACCACAGCAGATAATACTTGAAGCAAGTAAGTTTGGATGGGATCTGCAGTCTTATATTGATGAAGGGCTGTTAAAATTCATATATACAAACCCTGTTGATGTACATCCTGCAAAACACGAATCCTTTATCAAAAGTAACGTGGAAGAGATGGGTGCAAAAAGGATTGTGTTTGATGGTATTGTTAATATGGAAATGACTATTCAAGACCCAATAAAATTACGCGGTCATTTTCAGGCTGTTATTAATTATCTAAAAAGTAAAAATGTAACATCCGTTTTTACAACCGAAATACTTCCCGGTAAAGAAGAAATAACCACAAGCCATGATGCATCGTTTATAATGGATGTGGTCGTGGTTATGGAATATAGCAAATCCACCGAACAGATAAAAAATAATCTGCACATCATGAAGTCACGAAGAACCAGTCATGACCCACGGTTGAAAGAATATCAGATAACCGACAGTGGCATAGAAATACTAAATGATTCTGAAAATAACTAAAAAATAAAAATTAGAAGTTGTGAAGCTCTCTTTCTACAAAAGTTCCAGTTTCTGTTAACTGGTACGATTCACCCTGTTTTTCTACCAAACCTTTCTCATGCAGTTCTTCCAGTGTTTTATCAACCGAAGTTCGCACCACATGCATCAATTTTCCTATACGTTCAGCATCCATACTACCTTTGGAACCAAGTATTTGCAGTAATTTTTGTCGGTTGTTGTTCCCTGTTACAAACCCCAGTAATTCATCAAGATTATCAGTTTTCAATCATACCACCTTTAAAACTTCCCGGTAAATTTATTAATTATTTTATTATATGTGGTATTAGTTTAAATAATTTATAGTTAAACTTACAGGTTGATTAAGGGATAATTTTATAAATTGTGATGCAATATGTATATTTCGGCGAGCTAGCCTGGGTGGTTCGGCGTCACCTGTAACCTGAAATACGTCGATATGCAGGGGGCGAAGCCGATGGAAGGTATCCTTCTCGTTTTCAAACCTGTGGTTTCAACTAAGAAGCCCCGTCCTGCTTGGACGCTGTTGATACGGAGGCTTCCCGGAAGGTAGGTTTCCGTATCTTAACCGTGAGGATCGGTCTAGGCCCGGAAGGGAGCAGACTAACCGCGGACAGCCGTCGCTTGCAGGGTTGCGGGGTGGAGAAGAAACCGCAGATCATTTGGAAACGAGAAGGGCATCGACCTGAGGCGTGCTCGCCATCTAAACCAGTTTGTAAATGACGAGATAGCCGAGCCCGGCAAGGCGCAGGATTGCTAATCCTGTGGCGCTCTGCGCCTCGGGGGTTCGAATCCCCCTCTCGTCGTCCATTTTAAAAAGGGATGAATATTATGTCCTATGACACACATACAGTTCCGCTAAAGACCCGCAAAAAATCCGAGGAAAGCTGTGATACTGGAAACAGCTGCAGTTCCTGTGGATCTGGATGTAGCGGTGGTCTGGTTGAAGCGGGTTCTGAAAAAGATGTCGTGTACCGAAACGTATTAATTTTCACTATCGTAGCTCTGGTATTTGTAACAGTTACCTACAGTATCATGCAGCTTTTAAGAACAATAGCTGGTGTAAATTAAAAAAATTATTATTTGTAGGGATACCTCTTCTGATTTCCACAGTTAAGACAGGTAACCGTTACATTGTTATTTTTTAACCTGACTCTTGATGTTTTTCCTGGCAAAAGATAAGAGTTACATTGTTTGCATATTCTGCGTTTTAATTCAGGTGGAAGTCTGATACGGTATTTCATACCTATTTTTCTGGCAAGATATGCATACCTGTTGCTCCACTCCAGATTGGACTGTCTGGCTTCATTTTCTGCAAAACTGAAAAGTAATTGTATGCGCTGATATGCAATATCCTTAATCAGAACCTTTTTTTTCTTTCTTGCACGCCCCATTTGAGTTGCCTTTTATTTATTGTTCAAAATTTAATATAACTACATCAACATCTGGATTATTATCATTGACCAGCTGTTTGAATTTTTCAGGGTCTCCTTCTGTCCCTTCTACATAATTGTAATGCATCGGTATCGCTATTCTTGGAGACATGGATGCCACAGCATCTGCAGCCTCGGATTCATCCATTGTGTATGTTCCTCCAATGGGAACCAGAACAACATCTGCTGATACTTCATTCATTTCCGGTATAAAATCAGTATCGCCGGTATGATAGATTCTCAAACCTCTCATTTCTATTAGATATCCTACACCTATCCCTTTTGGATGATACTGCTTATCAATATTATAAGCAGGCAATACCTCAATATTGACATCTTTTATAGAAAGATGGTCACGCAGCATATCACCATCCCTTACACGCCGAGCATCCCCCTTAAAATCCAGTGTTACATTTTCAGGTATAAGGGTAGTGGCATAACTTTTCCTCACTTTTCTGATGGATTCGGGATTGCAGTGGTCAAAATGTTCATGAGTTATCAGTAGTACATCTGCCTGGTCTTCAAAATCGATTATACTCGTTGGTAATACATAAGGGTCAATATATACATTAATTTCTGCTTCTTTTATCATAAAACCTGCATGACCAAGCCATTTTATGGTTACATTATCTATAGTTGTGCTTGTATCGTCCAATATAAATACCTCTTTTAATCCGGTCATCTGATAATTTCCAGAGAATAATATATAATTTTGGAATATTAATTTCATCCAGATAGAGTGAAATCATCCGCTCTATCCCAAAGTTTTCTAAATTTGGTTTTTAGTTTCTGGGAAAAGTTTGTATCATAAATTTTTATCAATCCCAGTGTTTTATTCGGATTGAGTGGATTATCCACATTAAGTATTATCATGTAATTATCAATCAGTGTAAATCCATTTCTGGTCTCCATTATTTTTACATTTAAAAATCTATCAATTCGACCCTTTATTTCATCTGAAACCGAGTTATATTTTTGTTTAAGAAGCGTTAAAAAGTAAGAATCAGGTGTTATTATATTAACCCGAACACCCCTATTTATCAGAGGCATCATGTTGTCAAAAATAGGTGGGAAAAAATCTGTGAATTCAGATGGTTCAAGCGATTTTAAGGATTCCTGATGAACAATACAAATCTCATTTTCTATCTCTTCTGAAACCTGTTTAACAAAACTTAAATGGTCGTCATCACCCATAATCGTTGACCAGAACGTATTTTCATGGTAATCAGGATAATTGTATTGAGATAATTTTTCTTCAGCTTTGGAAATAGTTTCTTTAAGTCTATTAAGCTCTTTTTCAGTATCTTTTTCCCTTTTAGAATAATAATCATTGAGCGCAAGTTTGGGTTCTACAGGACGGTATTTTTTGGGTCTTGATTCCTGGATTTCCACCAGCCCATAATTTTTGAGCGATTCAAGAACTTCATAAACCTTGCCCATTGGTATATCGGACTTCTTGGACACTGCGTTGGCTTCAGATATACCTTCTTCTAATAGCGTCAAATAGGCTGAAGCCTCATATTTGTTTAATCCCATGTCTCTTAACAGGTTTTCATCATCCATGATTACACTTATTTTAAGTTTAATATCGAGTGAAACGTATAAATAAGATTTATCCCATTTCAAACAACCGTATAGTTGAGTTTAATCTACTGCTTGTTATTTAGTAATAATTATTATCATTTTAAAAACATTCCAAAGGGTGAATCACTATCAAAAGCATATTTGAGAAACTGGGTACTTTTGTAGAAGACCATTCAGTAGTTATTCTTATCATTGCATTCCTATTTATCTTTGTTTCATTCCAGGGTGCACAGAATATAGAAATGATTTCAGGAACTGAAACATTTGTAGAAAAAGACTCCAAACTATACCAGAATTATGACCACCTCTATTTGAACCTTTTCAGTACCCAGTCTATAGTAGTACTTGTTGAGGGAGATGATGTCAAAACTCCTGAAGTTATAAAATCAATGAACAGTCTGGAAAAACAGGTAGCCCCCCTATCTGGAGTGGTTCAGGTTACAAGTGCAGCCTCTATTGTTGAGGAAATGAATTATCAAAAAATAGGCAAACATGAAATACCAGATACCAAAGAAGAGATTAATTCATTATTATCCAATACAGAAACAGGTGAAACTCTACCTGATGATACTCATGCATTACTCTTTGTGGAGGTTGAAGGAGATATCAGCAATGATGAATTAAGGGATATACTCCATGAAACCGAAAAATCCGTATCAATGACTGGATTTCCACCCGGATACTCAGTTACAGTTACCGGTGAACCTGCTTTTAATCTTGCCATGGAAGAACTCATGAATGAAAGCATGCCACCACTGATGGCTATAGCTGCTGTATTGATGATTATTGCCCTTTATCTGGTTTTCAGACATGTTAGATGGAGAATATTGCCCCTTGTCATCGTATTTCTTGGAATAATTTATACATTCGGTGCTATGGGTTATTTAGAAATCCCCATGAGCATGGTTTCAATGTCTGCATTTCCGATACTGATAGGTCTTGGAATTGATTATGCGATTCAGTTCCACAGCAGGATTGAAGAAGAGCTTGAGCGCCTGCACGATGAAAAGGAAGCTGTTATTGAAACCGTCAAACATACCGGACCTGCTGTTTTAATCGCACTGGTTATAACATCTCTTGGATTTGTTTCACTATATACATCAACCGTTCCAATGGTCCAGGATTTTGCAAAATTACTGCTTATCGGGGTAGTTATGTGTTTCCTCTCATCATTATTCGTCGGAGTTTCTGTAATTTATGGCCTTGACAGAATTTTCAAGAAAAATAATAAATTTGTCAATGCCATAAATTCAAAAATAAAATATGATTCAAACAGTAATTCCAGTAAAGATACCGAGGAACAAAAAACCGATATAATAGAACGCTATATCGATAAAGTTACATCATTTACAATAAAACATCCTGTTACGATTTTACTTATTGCTGGGTTATTGTGTGTCTCAGGACTATATGTAGATCAGGATGTACCATTAGAAACCGATACTGAGACATTTGTCCCCCAGGACATGGAAGCACTTGTTGAGATGCAACATCTTTTTGATATTATCGGCGGAAATGACCAGCTCAACCTTATCATCAAAGTAGATGATAATACTGACCCCACAGTTCTAAAATGGATGGATGATTTCAGCGACCATGAAATAGGAACAAGAAGCAACATATACGATTCCAGTAGCATTGTCCCCATAATCAAATCAATGAACTCTGGCACAATACCTGATAGCAGTGATAAAATCCAGGAATTATATAATCAAATGCCCGATGGTCAGAAAGAGCGATTTATAAACGGTAACACCATGCTTTTAATGAATCTGGATATGGGCGATGCAATGTCCAATCTGGGTCTTGAAGGTATTGATAAACTTGTAA
>NZ_JAHENT010000026.1 GCF_018609725.1 Methanohalobium sp.
AATTATATCCAGAAGGTCAATCACCGCCAAGAGATAGAGAAGTACAACCTGAATTAAGCCAGATAGTTAAAGAAAGAGATAATTATACCTGTCAAAGATGTGGTTATCATAAAGATGAATTAGAAGTAAATATAGAGTGTCATCATATGGAAGGGATACAATGGAATCCGATAGAAAGTGCTGATGAAGATATATGTATCACTTTATGTGAAGAATGTCACGATAAAGCACATGACCAAACAGATTGTAGATATCATGAATTAAGATGCAGTCAATAAAGGAGAGAAACATCAAAAATGGCAAAAGGTGGAAGTTGGGAAAGAATAGTATGCAAGAAAATTAGTAAGTGATTAAATGGAACAGAAAAACCTCTCTGTGTATGAAGATCTGCTGGAAGTGGATCTGTGTTCACCATGAGTGAAGGTGATGCTGGAAGAGAGTTTTCAGGAGATATATATGCAGTAAGAGAAGAGGGAAAGATTTTATGTGATAAGATAACTATAGAATGTAAGAGTGGTTATGACAACGCCTCTCTTGATAAATTTCTCAAATATAACAAATCAGATCCAATAAAAGAATTCTGAGAACAATGTACGGAGGACGCAGAGTTATCAAATAAATATCCAATGCTAATATTCAAGAAGAAAGGTTTTAGTGCCCCCTGAGTTGGGATCTCTAGGGGGTTGTTTTATGCTCTAAAAGACCATCTTGAAGATATAAGATTTATTCATATGTCTTGGGAAAAAGAAACTAACTTACCTGATATGTACTTTTTTGAGATGTACGAATTTTTCAACACAATAACACCTTCTATTATTGAAAGTAAAATATAAATAAGTAAAAGAATATAAATAATATAGAGACAGAACAAAATTTTGTAAAGGAGAAGATATTTATGGCAGGCGAATTTACACAAGACTTTACACCTACTGATGATGCAGTAAAAGATACCAATTCTGGAAGTGCAGGTACTGGAACAGAACAAGAGCAAGGTTATCCTACTGACGTTGAAGGAGTTAATGCTGATGATGTAGTAAAACAAGGTACTGAAGAATACCCAGTATTTGACATACCAAAGAAGTATTTTTACTCAAATATGGAAGGAAACAGAAAGAGAATGCGTTTCCCTTCTGGATCTAATGCACAGAAGTATGTACAGAAAACAAGGAACTCCTTACGTCCTTTTTATGTTCGTACCTATGATGATAATGGAAAGAGTTTTGTGAGAAAAATAAGATAATAGGAGTATTTTATGATCATATATTCACGAACATCCCTTGCAACTGATACGGATGGGAACTTAACTAAACTTACAACAGTAGGCCCACAACAAGACAAAGTTAAAGTATATGATCAAAACAGTGATCAATATCAAGAACAGATTTTAGAACAATTAAGAATACTCAATTTTCAACTAAGTATTCTAACAGAGAATTCAATAGACGAGATATAGGAGAATAATATGCAAATACAAGACGGAACAGGAAAAGCATATTGAGTACATGTCGATACTTATAATAGATTGGCGGTACATTCTACAAATATGTCTGAAATTTCAGAAATTTCAGCAAGAAATAATAGAGCATATTCAACAACAACTGACGCCATGACTTTTAATTCTACAAATGAACATCCATTATTATACATGAGAAATGATAACACTGATTTGAAGTTGTTTTTTGATTCTATAGATTACTCTTATAATAGAGGTGATACAAACCATAACAGATCTATGATAAAGAGAGTTTATATAAATCCGCCCGTTCCGACAGGTAATTATACTGAATGTACAGTACATAACATGAATTTTTCATCATTTCTTGATGCAGATATGTTATGTTATAAATGAGACCAATCAGATAGTGATGGAATGACTGTTGATTTATCTAATACGGAAAGTTTTTCTACTTCTTTAGTAACTACAAATTTAACCTTAGAAAATATTTCAGGTATAATTTTAGGTTATAGAAATTCAGTTCTTTTTACATTTGAACCCGAAGAAGTTGGAAAAGCTTCCATATCTACTAAATTTTATTTTAACTGAGAGAATTGTTAAAGGAGAATATCATGGGATTACAAATACAAGGTCCATCAAATAGTATATCAGCAGAAGTAAATAGAAGAGGGCAACTTGAGACATTTTCAACAGTACTTCCAGTTGCAGCATATTCAAATTATAGATTTGCAGGTTCCTATACATTAACTGATACTATTACACCTTCGCCTTCAGCTGATTTTCTATATATCAAAAATAGGATAGATATTCCTCTTATTATCGTAGCAACTGAGTTTTGATGTGAAACAGACGAGAAGATAATGCTTTATAGAAACCCCATTGGAACGCCTACTAACGGTACTGATTTACAACCTGAAAACTGTAATTTTGGTTCTAATCAACAAGCAGGAGGGATATTCTACTATGGGGAAGATATAGGTGGATTATCTAATGGAGGACTTAGAAACATTGTTCGTTTACAAGCAGGTGTTCCTAAAAGGTATCAATTTGATAATTGAACAATATTAACAAGAAATACATCTATTAGATTTTATGCTGATAGTGGCGGTTCAGAACTTGATTTTTGAGTACAATTCTTTTTCTTACCTGAAATATAAAAGAGGATTAATATGTCAATAAATTCTATATTATATGATCCAAGTTCGGCAAAACAAGCTACTATAGAGACAAAAGAAAATAGAAATGGTGTTCATGTTTTAACCCAAGAATATAAGGAATACTTGAATAAAAAAGTATTCTTTACAAATCCTACATATGGACAAAACATGAACCAAGATTTTAGTCAAGTAGATGATACAGAGTGAGTTCATGATGGAAATGATAACACTTATTGAACAGCAACTACTATAGTAGGAGGTCCTAATGATTTTGATTTTTCATCAACAGATCAAGCACATACCGGAAATCAAAGTATAGCATGTGTTAAATGTGATGATGGAGATATTTTTCAGTTACAAAATGATACACTTTTATCTGGTTCAGACTACAATAGATTTGCAGGTTGAATTTATGTAGATAGTGAATGAGAAGATGGAAGAGATGGAGTATTGATACGTATTTGAAATACAAACTTAGACATGCAAGTTTCTGAATTTTCTGTCAATTTAGATAACTATATAAATGCAGGAAATGTGGATGAATGACAGAAATTCAACATTCCTTTTGATGATTTTGGTGTTTTATCAGATGATTATGATGCGATGAGATTTGAGATAGTTGGATATAATGATCCTCCAAATTTCTATTTAGATGATATGAGACTTGAATATGTGGCAGGTGGAATTGCTCGATTTTCTATTTCACCTCCAAAAGGTACTTGATGACACGTAAATGGAATTTCTATGGCAATAGCTGCTCCATATAATTCTACTTTAACAGATGGCACAGTACCTAATATTCCGTATAATGGATTATTAGGAGTACAACTAGTTGACGGTATAACATATATAAGAACATTTGAAGGAGAAATTATCTTCTCTTATGTAGTAACAGATTTAATAGAAGTATTAAATCTCTTCAACACCAGAGTTACTAATATAGGATATGATGGAAATTATACATGAATAACAGTAGATATTGAGTTATCAAATCCTCATACTATTAAGTCAGAGTATGAAGATCATTTCTCTTTTACATTTGGCGATGATTTGAATAGTTTTGCATATTTCCGTATATCAGCCGAAATATTAGAAGATAGAAGGACATAAATTATGAGATTATATAATTATTTAAATGAAGAAGAAGCCCAAGAAGGGGTTACAACCGAAGCAGAAGGGTTACATGATGAGCATTATCATGATGAACACTATCACAAGTACAAAGTAGATGAAGAAGGCAATGGGAAAACTACAACAACAGAAAATGGTGAAGATGATCATGAACATGAGATTGTAGAGTGAGAAGTTCAAAAAGCACATGAGCATACACATGAATTAAATACGAGACATAGTGAGGATGGTTATTAATGCTTACATACAGTAAAGG
>NZ_JAHENT010000027.1 GCF_018609725.1 Methanohalobium sp.
CAGTCGCCTACAACAATTTCACATCCATTCTCATCAACCTCAACTCCTGGAGCAGTATTTGGACATTCATCCAAACCGTTTGGTACCCCATCATTATCACAGTCATCCTCAGGATTTTGAGGATCACATTCTTCTCCATTTCCATTGCCAGGGTCTCCTCCATCACAATTAAAGAATATATGCTCATAATCAACAGTTCCGTCATCATTTAAGTGACTGGAAATATCATTCCAGGAAAGATCTACTTCTACTGCCGGTACACCTACAGGATCTGGATAATTCCCTTCCCAATTGAGTAAGGTCGCAGTTAGCCTGATATATGGTGTCTCACTATCTTCACCATATTGTGGTGCAGGAATAGCAAAGCAAAATGGATCTGCATAGTAATCTTCAGTAGTTTCATCATAACCGGTTACAGGAAGATCTGCAGTGTCATGTAGTACCATATCTTCATCACCCCCAATATAAGTTACAGCTAAGCTATAGTTTGCGGTAAAGTGACGTCCGGCATCATTGCAGTAATTAGCAAAAACACAAAGTTCATAAACCACTTCTGGAATTAAATCAAAGAATTGATAGCCGTATAAATTAACATCACGATCATCAAAACATAGAACTTCTACATCAACATATTTTTTAGATCCTGCCCGAATAGTAAAATCAAATGGCAGTCCCTGACTTACCATGTTACCATATACGCTTGCAGTTGTTGGTGTTGCCCAAATAAGTGTTGATCCATCATCGTCTGGATCACCATCATAAACCAAAAATGTGGTTAAAGACACAGCAGCTGTGTTAGACTCACTATTGGCTACAGGAATTTTCAAATCTTCATCATAATCGGTATAATAATTTCCATCATCTTCCAGAATAGGAACATTTATTTCTATAGTTCCTTCTAAGGAAGTGCCCATATTATGGGTAAGCTCAACATGAGCATAAGCTGGTGCCTCTGAAGAACATTCAGGAAGGCTTTGCTTTAAAGCCGCTCTGTTTACCATATCATTTAAGCTTGCGCCTAAACTAAGCTCAGCAAAATTTTCAGCAGCTGAATCATCTATTAGATTATTTTCGTCCTTGGTACAGGAAGAAAGTAAGAGTGAGAACACGGCAATAAATGCCATATATCTTTTTAAAGTTTTCATAATTAAAGTTTTCATAATTAAAGTTTTTTGGATTAAATATTTAGAATGGTTTTTTTTTAAGAACTACCAGGAGTTTACAGCTCCTGGTAGTTTATCTTATTTTAATTAATAACAAGCTACAGCGTGAATAATAATATAGAAGTCATCACTATAGTCTATGTCTTCCCAGGTATAGCTAAGTGTATTTACATCAACCTCATCATTTTGGTTATAATTACCGGGTGCAAAAACATCATTTCCAGATGGTGCATCTTCACTTAAATTAATATGAAGTTCATTTAAGCTCACTCCAGGTTCAAGCGTGATTTCCAATGTAATATCATCATCATCAACTGATATTTCAGCAGTACCTATATGTTCTCCATTGGAGGTATCATTTTGGCCCGCAGCTGCCCATATATAAAAAGTATTACTTGCTCCATCTTCACTGGTCTGATAGTTTTCAGCCCAGCCCCAACGGTTAGAATTTGCTAATGTATTAAGCCTGGTGTCTCCTTCCATATAGGCGGTTTCACAGTCATCGTCTCCATTATCATCATCACCATCATCGTCACCGTCATCATCACCATTATCATCTCCCTCATCATCGCCGTCACCGTTATCGTCATCTCCTCCGGTATCATCTCCATCATCTACACAATTAAAGAAAACATGCTCGTAGTCTATAGTATTATCTTCCCCGAAGTATTCCTGAACATCGTTCCAGCTCAACTCAATAACTTCAGAATAATCGCCTACGGGATCTCCATAATTGTCTTCCCATGAAGATAAAGTCACGGTAACACGTAAATAAACATCAGAATCAGCCTCATCATACATAGGTGCAGGAATAGCTAAACATAATGGATCTGCAAACCAGTCACCTGAATCATCATCTTCAGTATTTCCTGTCATTGGAGATTCACTGTCATAAAGACTAATAACCTCATCCCCCATTAGATAGTCAATATCCAAAGCATAATTTGCTGTATAATGTCTACCATCATCGGTACAGTAGTTAGCAAAAACACAGAATTCATACAGCTGTACTGGGACCAGGTCAAAGAATTGATACCCGTAAAGATTAACATCGCGATCATCAAAGCATAGTACTTCTACTTCCAGATATTTTTTTGAGCCTGCTCTTAAATCAAAATCGATAGGCAAAGCATCATTCACGAAATTGCCATACTCCCCGTCGTCAGTTGGTGCTACCCATATAGGTGAAACACCATCTCCTGGTTCTTCAGCATAAACCATAAATGTTGTTAAGCTCACAGATGCAGTAGTCTCACCGGCTGGAATAGGAATCTCTAATTCATCATCATAATCGGTAAAATAAGTGTCCCCATCAAAAAGAATAGGCACTACCACATCTTCTGATCCTAAATCATGGGTAAGCACTACCCAGGCATACATAGGTGTATCCTCAGAACATTCAGGAATAGCCTGACGATTGTCATTCACAAAGTCGTTTAACATCGCTCCTATAGAAACTTCACCCATTTCTTCATTTACAGAAGGTTCATTGGTTTCATCCTTAGTACAGGAGGTAAAAAGCATCCCTGCTGTCACCAGGGTAGCCATAATTAATTTTAATTTTTTCATAATAATATAGTTTAAATATTGTTAAAAAAGGTGTCCCAGACTGGGACACCTTAAATAGATTTCTAATACATTTCAAATTCCCCGCAAGCAACTGGTGTAAAATCAGATTCGTGTAGAACTACTGTTCTGTCGTCTAGATTAGCAGCATTCACCTCCGCATCGGTTAAAGTAAAAGTTCTTGTATAAAACAAGTTCCCAGCCCCATCTGCCTCTGGCCAAACATCTCCAGAATAATCAAGAGCCCAAAATGGCGATCCATAATCTTCACAAGTTGCATTTTCATGAATATGCTGTGGTACATCGCCGGGAGTAAGCTCAGTAGCTGCAGTAGTAGCAGTTAACTGATTTCCTTCCAGTTTGAGATAAGCGAATCCAACAGCGTTTGAATCTCCCAAATCTTTCAAACAAGCTTTATAACGCTTAGCTTCAACTCTTGGGTCATCAAATGGAGGAGGGTTATCACCACCACATCCATAATTAAAGTGGTAATAATCCATAGCTCCCGTTTCTTCATTGTAGAATAATTTAATTTCATCGTCTGTAATAGATCCTGAAAGAATTATTTCACCTTCATCGTCAGTATCGTATTCGTCGGTACTTTCAATACTAATTTCAAAATAGTACGTATCAACACCATCAGTATCTGGCAGGAAGAAACATAAAGGATCAGAATAGTAATCACCGGTTTCTTCATCCATATCAACATCATTAATAACATTTGTATATAGCTCGTTTCCTGTATTATCATTTCCTGACCATACATTCACGCTATAGCCTGCAACATAATGTCTACCTTCTTCTGAAGGACAGAAATTTCCGAATAAACAGAATTTAATAAGCGGTACAGGTACAAGATCAAAGAACTGATAACCATAAAGATTTACATCACGGTCGTCAAAACATAGAACTTCTACATCTACATATTTTTTAGAACCTGCACGTAAATCAAAATTTAGAGGTAAAGC